>JAWODU010000079.1:0-43099 GCA_046483125.1 Kiritimatiellia bacterium | reverse complement strand
TAAAAGGGAATTTTAATAATATCCATCTATCCCAAAAACCCTCGCTTGTTTGTCCTGGCGTTGGTAGACCAGCAGCAGGTTGGCGTTCCTCCCCGTGGCCTCGAAGACCAGCCGCACGCCGCTGGGGGAGTAGGGGTCCTCAAGATGTCCTCCTTTTGCAGCTGAAGCACAAGTAGCTTCATTCCAAGGTGCTCCATTATCTCTGGCCCATTTTAGTATGTCAAGATGTCCTTCTTTTGCAGCATATCGACAAGTGTTTTCATTCCAAGGTGCTCCATTATCTCTGGCCCATTTTAGAATGTCAAGATGTCCTTCTTTTGCAGCATATTCACAAGTTTTCCAATCCCAAAGGCATCCTTTTTGTATGCACCGCGTCGCCCGCCCCTGATCCCGCAACTGCTGTTCGCTGAACCGGATGCTCATGCCCCTGGTGGCGGCCAGAATCACATCCTCGTTCCCATTCGTCATTTTGACCTCTATGAGCCGGTCGCCGGAATCCACCTTGATTGCTATGATCCCTTCGTTCCGCGGGTTCCGGAACGCGCTCAAGTTAGTTTTTTTGACCACGCCTTTTTCCGTGGCCATGACCAGGTACTTATTGTCTGAAAATCCTCGGGCCCGGATGAGCGCCGCTATTCTCTCATCCTGACGGAGGTGAAGCAGGTTCACTATCGCCTTGCCCCTGGCCGTCCTGCCAACCTCGGGAATTTCATAGACCTTTTTCCAGTAAACCCTTCCGTCGCCGGTAAAAAACAGCATGTAGTCATGGGTCGTAGCGGCGAAGACCCGCGCAACGTGATCGGCATCCTTCGTGGTCATACCGGAAACGCCCCTGCCGCCGCGGCGCTGGGCTCTATATGTCTCCACGGGAACGCGTTTTATGTACCCTGCGTAGCTCGTAGTGATAATGCAGCCCCTGTCCGCCACGAGGTCCTCTTCCACCACTTCAGCTTCATCCCGCGCGATGTCGGTGCGGCGCATGTCACCGTATTTCTCGCCGAGTTTCCGCAAATCGTTCTTTATCAAGCCGTATATTTTCCCGTCGCTCGAAAGAACGTCTTTCAGGTATGATATACGCTTTATCACTTCCAGGTATTCCTCTTCGAGTTTCTCCCTCTCCAGACCGGTAAGCTGGTAAAGTCTCATGTCCAGAATGGCGTCGGCCTGGATTTCGGACAACCCGAACCGGGAGACCAGGTTCTGCCTGGCCTCGTCACGCCTCTTTGCCGCCCGAATCGTTTTCACTATCTCGTCCAGATTATCCAAAGCGGTCTTAAGCCCTTCCAGAATATGCGCCCTCGCTTCGGCCTTTTTCAGCTCGTACTTTGTCCTGAGGGTAATGACTTCAAACCTGTGCTTGACGAAGCACGACAGTATCTCCTTCAGGTTCATGACTCTGGGACGTCCGTTGTCCAATGCCAGCATAATGGCCCCGAAAGTCGTCTGAAGCTGAGTATGCTTGTAAAGGTTGCTCAGGATCACCATGGGAACCGCATCACGTTTCAATTCAATTACAATCCTGATCCCCTCTTTGTTGGATTCGTCCCTCAGGTCCGAAATTCCCGCCAGGACCTTGTTGTTGACCAGCCTGGCCATGGTCTCTATAAGACTGGCCTTATTTACCACGTAGGGAATTTCCGTGATGATAATGACGTTCTTGCCCTGCCTGTTCTCCTGAATCTCCGCGCGCCCTCTCACCTTGAGCTGACCCCTGCCCGTCTTATACATGCGCTTTACCGGCTCGAACCCGCAGATTATCCCGCCGGTCGGAAAATCGGGCCCTTTAAGGCTCTGCATAAGGTCGTCAACCGAGCAGTGCGGATTGTCTATCAGCGTAACCAGCGCTTCTACGAGCTCCCTGAGGTTATGGGGCGGTATATTGGTGGCCATGCCCACTGCAATACCCGTGGCGCCGTTCATGAGAAGATTGGGAAGCTTGGCCGGCAGTACCAGAGGCTGCTGGAGACTGCCGTCGTAGTTAGGCCCGAAATCCACCGTGTCTTTGTCTATATCGGCAAGCAATTCCTCTGCAAGCTCATCCATGCGGACTTCCGTGTAACGCATAGCCGCCGGCGGATCCCCGTCGACGGAACCGAAATTGCCCTGGCCCTCCACCAGCGGATAACGCATGGAAAAGCTCTGGGCGAGACGCACGATAGTGTCATAGACGGCCGATTCACCGTGAGGATGGTATTTGCCTATTACGTCGCCTGCGACCCTGGCGGATTTTTTATAGGGCCGGTTGTGCGTATTCCCCAGTTCGCGCATGGCGAACAATACGCGGCGATGCACGGGTTTCAGCCCGTCCCGAGCGTCCGGCAGGGCCCTCCCCACTATCACGCTCATGGAGTAATCGAGATAGGAGACCCGCATTTCCTCGTCGATATTGACGGGGACAATTTTTTCGCCTGTACCTTCCTGATTCATAGAAGCTAGATATCCAGATTTTTAACGTTGAGGGCGTTATTCTGTATGAATTCTCTTCTGGGAGCCACTTCATCACCCATGAGAACGGTAAAGATCTCGTCCGCCCGAACACCGTCTTCAACCATGACTTTCTGCAGACTGCGCCTCGCCGGGTCCATCGTTGTCTCGTAAAGCTGGTCCGGATTCATTTCACCCAGCCCTTTGTACCTCTGCCTCGAGAGGCCCTTTTCGCCCATTTCCCGCACCATGTCCAGGAGGCGCGTCAGGGAACGCAGTTCATGCACATTGCCGTCAGCGTCTTTAAGCCTGAACTGCGTCTCCTCTCCGCCGAAATAGTCTTCGGCACCAAATCCTTTCTTCTCCAGCGCAGACACCATCTTGCCCAGAGGCTGTGCGGAATAAATCTCTACCCACTTCAACCCCTCGCGTTCAGATCCCACCTCGCTGTCGTCCGAAAAAATCTCCAACTGCCTGCCGGTTCTGTTTTCGATTTCCTGATGCAGATTCTTCAGCTCCGAATCGGTGTAAACGTAATGTTCTTCGTCGCTCTTGCCGTCCTCAAGGGTCACAAGATACTTTGGAAAACGTTTGTCATCCTTTCTTCTCATCGGAAGGAAATCCTCCAGGCGGATCCCCTTTCGCAAAAGACTGTGGGCCACCTGCTCAATCCTGGTAAGGGTCTCCAGCACCGCGTTCAATTCCCTGCCCTTTACCTCCCGGCCTTCACCGTCCCTCTCGAGCACCAGTTCCCCGGACCCGATTTCGAGAAGTTTTCGCGTCATTTCGGCCTCGGTCTCCACATACTCAACGTGTTTTTTGTGAGTAACCTTGTACAGCGGGGGCTGTGCCAGGTATATATATCCTTTCTCGATAAGCTGGGGCATCTGCCGGTAAAACAACGTAAGCAGAAGCGTGCGGATATGCGCCCCGTCCACGTCAGCGTCGGTCATAATAACTATTTTATGATAACGCGTCTTGCTGACGTCGAACTCCTCATGGCCTATCCCGGCTCCTATCGCCGTAATCAGGGACCGGATCTCGTTGTTGTTGAGTATTTTGTCCAGCCTCGCCTTTTCCACGTTCAGCACCTTGCCGCGAAGAGGCAATATCGCCTGAAATTCCCTGTCTCTTCCGAGTTTCGCCGAACCGCCCGCGCTGTCACCCTCCACTATGTACAGCTCAGCCCTGGAAGGATCCCGTTCCGCGCAGTCGGCCAGCTTTCCCGGTAATGCCGCCGAATCAAGAGCGCTTTTCCGCCTTGTCAGATCCCGGGCCTTGCGCGCGGCAGTCCTCGCCCGTGCCGCCAGAAGGGCCTTATCCACAATGCGTTTAGCAACCGAAGGATGCTCTTCCAGGTAACCGCTCAGTTCCTCGTTCAATACCGATTCCACGATACCCTGTACTTCACTGTTGCCGAGCTTGGTCTTTGTCTGTCCTTCAAACTGCGGGCGGGGCACCTTTACGCTAATCACAGCGGTGAGCCCTTCTCTGATATCCTCGCCGGACATTGTTTCGTTTTCATTTTTGATCAGCTTATTGTTCCTGGCGTAGTAATTAACGGTTCTGGTTAAAGCTGACCTGAAGCCGCTCATGTGTGTCCCGCCCTCTATGGTGTTGATATTGTTGGCAAAGCAGAAAATATGCTCGTTGTAACTGTCCGTATACTGCAGGGCTATTTCAACCTGCACATCGTCCCTTTCTTTTTCAATGGTAACAACCTTTGGATGGAGGGCCGTCTTATTCTTGTTGAGGTGCTCGACGAATTCAGCGATGCCTCCGTCGAACTTGAAGACTTCTTTTCTTTCCGGCTCCTCCTGGTCCAGCCGTATTTCGATGCCCTTATTCAGGAAGGCGAGTTCCCGAAGTCTCTGCGTAAGTATGTCCCAGTCAAACCCCAGATCGGAAAATATGGTTGAATCCGGAAAAAAAGTGACCTTCGTGCCGTTGCTCTTTGTTTTGCCTATCGTCTCCAGTTTTGAAACAGGACGCCCGCGCTCGAAACGCTGATGATATACTTCGCCGTCCTTGCGGACTTCAACTTCCAGCCATTCACTCAGGGCGTTAACGCAGGACACGCCCACTCCGTGCAGGCCCCCCGACACCTTGTAACTTTCCTGGTCGAATTTTCCGCCGGCATGCAGTGTCGTTAGCACGACTTCCACCGCCGGACGATTTTCAGTAGCGTGCATGTCGACCGGAATGCCGCGCCCGTTGTCGTTCACGCTGATAGACCCGTCGGCGTTGATTTTGACGTGTATTCGATCACAGTAACCGCCGAGAGCCTCGTCAACGCTGTTGTCCACGACCTCGTAAACGCAGTGGTGCAGTCCCCGCACGGATGTATCCCCCACGTACATCGCCGGGCGCAGACGGACCGCCTCTATGCCCTCAAGCACGGTGATCTTCGTCGCGTCGTACCTGGGTCCTTTTTTGCCCTTATCTTGAGACTTCTGCATACACTCCTCCCCCCGTAACCCCCGTTTCTTTATATAAGCAAACAGCCGCAAAAATTGCAACTTCTTTATCCGCAAAAAAGCGCCCCGATTTTCACTTTTTCTCTTCCCCCGACACCCTCTCCACGGGCGCCGCCGCCCGCCCCTTGACACACAGCGTTTCACTCCTTACATTCTTGCCTTACCAAAGGAAGGTAAAACAGGCATGTACACCGCCTCGGACCTGAAAAAAGGACTCAAAATAGAAATAGACGGGACCCCGTACGTTGTTACGGAGTTCAATTTCATGAAGCCCGGCAAAGGCCAGGCCGTCTACACCTGCAAGCTCAAGAATATGTTCTCCGGCGCCACCATGAGCAAAACCTACCGGAGTGCCGATAAAATCGACGAAGCGAGCCTGGAACAGAAAACTCTGAACTTTTCCTACCGGGACGGTCCTATGCTCGTTTTCATGGACCAAAACTACGAGCAGATCCCCCTTAACAACGAGCTTTTAGGCGACTCCGCACCCCTCCTTTCCGAAGACATGGCCGTTGACGTGCTCTTCCACAATGACCGGCCTATAGAAGCAACTTTGCCGACTTTTGTGGAAAAGAAGGTTCTGGAAACTCCGGGAGGAGCCAAGGGCAATACCGCGACAAGCGCCCTGAAAGACGCCGCAGTTGAAGGCGGCCGTGTTCTTCAGGTCCCCCCATTCGTCAATACCGGCGACACGATCAAAATCGACACCAGGACCGGCGAATATGTCGATAGAGTACAGAAGCAATGATTCGCCCTTCCGCGTTCCCTGCGCCGCGGTAATTCGATCTAAAGTACTCATGGCCGTTCGGGATTTTTTCCACGGCAGGGGTTATATCGAGGTGGAAACACCCGTCCGCATAGAGGCCCCGCCGCCCGAACTCCACATTGACGCCGAGCCCTGCGGGAACGGGTACCTCAGGACCTCGCCGGAACTTCACATGAAGCGTCTGCTCGCGGAAGGTTATGGCCGGATATTCCAGATGGGCCCGTGCTTCAGGCGCGGCGAGAAAGGTCCCTTTCACAACCCGGAATACACCATGCTCGAATGGTACCGCTGCGACGCCGACTACATGGACATGCTGAGGGAATGCCGCAAACTTCTTATTCACGTCTGCAGAAAGGTGCTGGGTTCTCCGGTGCTCAACTGCCGGTCGCAGAAAATCCACCTGGCACGTAACTGGAATGTCATCACCGTGAATAAAGCCTTTCGAAACGCCGCGGGATGGGATCCGATAACCTCTTTCGATCCGGACCGTTTTGACGTGGATCTGGTGACAAAGGTAATCCCTTCCTTTCCAGCCGATGTTCCTACCGTGATCAAGGACTATCCGGCGGAAACCGCCGCGATGGCCCGTTGCGGCCGTCCTCCCCAGGGCACAGCCGAACGCTTGGAAGTGTTCGCAGGCGGTCTGGAACTGGCCAACGCGTTTTCCGAGCTCACCGATCCCGCAGAACAGAAGGCCAGGTTCAGGCAATGGCGGGCAGAGCGCCGCCGGGCCGGCAGGGACATCTATCCGGAAGACACCCTGTTTCTGGCGGCCATGGAATCAGGCTTGCCTCCGAGCGCGGGCACAGCTCTGGGCGTAGACAGACTCGTCATGCTTGCGGCGGATTGTCTTTCGATAGATATGGTCCGTGCATTTACGGAGGGTTGAACGGCAATACGGAGCCCAGCGCGGTCTTCAACTGTTCGATCCCACTGCCCGTCGCCGCAGAGACCGGAACCGGATGCTCTTGAAGGGCTTCGCGAAAATCCCGCAGGTTCCCGGATGCTTCCTTCATATCCATCTTATTGGCGGCGATAATGCGGGGCCTATCGCTCAGTCCCGGCTTGTGCAGATCAAGTTCCTTTCGAAGATGCGTGTAATCTTCGACGGGATCTCTCCCGTCCGCTCCGGCCATGTCCAGCACATAAACAAACACCGGGGACCTTTCGATGTGTCTCAGAAATTCATGGCCCAGGCCGACGCCCATATGCGCGTCCTTTATCACACCGGGAATATCCGCCACGGTCAAATGCCTGTAGTCATCGAACACCACCGTGCCGATTACCGGGTTGAGCGTTGTAAACGGGTAGGCTGCAACCTTCGGACGGGCGGCCGAAAGGCAACTTAACAGAGAAGACTTGCCGGCATTGGGAAAACCCACCAGCCCCGCGTCCGCTATGAGCTTGAGTTCCAGCTCCAGTGTTGCCGATTCTCCTTCTCCGGCAGGCGCATACTGCCTGTCCGCCCGAACGCCCGAGCGCCTGTAACGCCGGTTCCCCTGCCCTCCCCGGCCGCCGCGCACAGCCGCAATTCTCGAGCCGGCCTTTACTATGTCGCCAATCATTCTGGTTTTCCCGGTGTCCCATACCTCCGTCCCGCACGGTACTTTCACTACAAGGTCGGTTCCGTTGCGTCCGTGCCGGTTATTGCCTTTACCGCTTCCGCCGTTTTCGGCCTTCAGGTGCGGCGCAAGATAAAGATCGATCAGCGAATTGACGTCAGCGTCACCTTCAAGAATCACACCCCCCCCGCGGCCCCCGTCTCCTCCGTCCGGTCCGCCTCGGGGCTTGTACTTCTCCCGATGATAGCTGACACAGCCTTTTCCTCCGGATCCCGCGAGGCAGTAAACCGTAACACTGTCTATAAAGGTCCTGGTTTTCACGGTGACGGATCCGAAATAAGGCTGGTCGCGGCCCTACAGCCCTGACCATTGGATATTGAAATTCCATTCCCGGCAGGAAATGCCGGCAGGAGGTCGGCGGATTTCAGGGCACAATGGCAACGCGCCGGCCCGATTTCTCGAACCGTACCTTGCCGCCTGTAAGAGCGAAAAGAGTATCGTCGCCGCCCCTTCTCACGTTGCGCCCCGGGTGTACTTTTGTTCCCCTTTGACGCACTATAATCGAACCGGCGGCAACCTGCTGGCCGTCGAATCTCTTCACACCCAGTCTTTTCGAACGGCTGTCCCGTCCGTTCTTTGCCGCCCCCGCGCTCTTCTTGTGTGCCATCTTTAAGACTCCCTGTGCGTCTCCGCCGTCTCCCCTAATTCAGACTTTCGATCTTCAAGACGGTAAGGTCCTGGCGGTGGCCCTTTTTCCTGCAATACCCCTTCCGCCTTTCCCGTTTGAAAGAAACCGATTTTGGGCCGCGGATGTGCTCAATGACGGTGGAGGTAACCTTCGCCTTTTTTACTTCGGGGCGGCCTATTTCCAGACTGGAACCGTCCGAACGGGCGAGAACGCGCCCGATCTCCAGCTTAGCTCCCGCTTCAGCGTCAAGCTTCTCGACCTCAATGGTGTCGCCTTCCCGAACCATGTACTGTTTGCCGCCCGTTTCAACAATAGCATACGAATCGTTCATTGTGTGTTTCTTTCATCCCCATAAATCACTGTTTCCGCATAAACCGCCGGTGAAACTACGGAGAATAGGCGTTGTTGTCAAGCGCTGTTTTCCGTCCCTCTCCGGCCGCTTCAAGGGTCGCGCAAATACTGCCGCCTATCCCGCAGATAAAAGCCTGTACGCTGAATCGCTCGGCGTTGCGCCGAATGACTTCCCTGTCCCAGTTTATTCCGGCGCATCTCTCTACCGCGTCCATGATCGCGTCGCCGTTCTGTTCCCGGAAGAAAACGCCCGACATGCCTTCTTTTACCGTCTCGAGGGCCCCGCCCTTTCCAAACGCCACCACGGGTTTTCCGCAGGCCTGCGCCTCCAGGGGGACAAGCCCGAAATCTTCTTCGCCCGGAAAGACCAGCAGACGGCACGATCGATACAGTTCAAGGAGCTCTTCATCGGAGACTCTCCCGAGAAACTCAGTCTCCGCGCCCGCGGCCGATCTCAGCGCCCCGTATTCCGTGCCCGTACCGGCTATCTTAAGCCGCCGTCCCGTTCCGCTATAGGCCTTTACGGCAAGATCGATTCTTTTGTACGGTACAAGGGCCGAAACAATCAGATCATAATCACCGTGTTTTTCCTCTCCCGGCGTCCAGTATTCCACGTCCACCGGCGGATACACGACGTCGGATTCCCGCCCGTAATAACGGGCGATTCTCTTTTTCACGTTTTCGCTTATTGCCGCGAACCGGTCCACGTTCGCGGCCGTTTTCCCGTCCCATCGCCTGAGCGCTCCCAGAATAGGACGGGCAAGTGTTCCAACCAGGGGACTGCCCCCGAAATACTCCTTCTGGAAAAGCCACGCGTAACGCATGGGCGTGAAGCAATAACACAGGTGGGGCGTCCCGCGAGGTTTTCCGACGCCCTTTGCCACGCAGTGACTCGTGCTTATTACCAGGTCACACTTTCCCGGTTTAAGGGACCTGACGGCCGACGGAAACAAAGGAAGAAGATAACGGTACAGACTGAATATGCCGGGAAGACGCTGGAGAGGAGAAGTAACTACCCGGTGCCTCCTTATGGTCTCGCTGACGGAACCGGGACTGTAAAAGAGTGTGTAAACGGCCGCAGACGGAAAACCACTGCACAGTATCTCAAGAACGCGTTCGCCGCCCCGCATACCGGTAAGCCAGTCGTGGGCAAGGTTGACCTCAAGATCAGACCAATTCGAAGGAAAGTTCCTGTTGATCATCGTTCCGCGATTTCCCCGTAAATCCGGGCCGTTTTTTCAGCGGCTGTCTCCCACTTGAATTCAGACGCCCGCTTCATGCCCCGCTCGCGCAGACTGAGCGCGAGACTTTCGTCACTGAGAACTTTCCAGATACCGTCGGCGAAGCCCCCGGCGTCGTCACTATCGACCAGAATAGCGGCATCTCCCGCCACCTCCTTCAACGCCGCCGCCCTACTGCATATCACCGGAGTTCCGCAGGCCATTGCCTCCAGAACCTGCAGGCCGAATCCTTCGTATTTTGAAGGATGTACGAGAACGTCGGCGTTCCGATACGCGCTCAACAGCGCCTCATCGCCGACATATCCCGTCCAGGTCACCGCTTCTTCGAGACCGAGCTTCCGCACCAGCCTTTCCGCCTCAGGATAACGTCCATCCCCGGGGCCTACGACGCGCAGTGCCAGGTGTCGATCGCACCTCTTCAGCGCCATGTCAAAGGCCCGTACAAGCACCGGCAGATTCTTGTACGGGTCGGCCCTGCCCACGTACAGGACAAGCCCCTCCCTCGCACCTCCGGCCCCCTGTTGGCCGGAAGCCGGAGTGAAAAAAGAAGACACGCCGTTGTAAACCGTTCTAATCTTCCCTGCGTCTGTTTTTTTGTCGCACAGCTTTTCGACAATATCATTCCTGGAACACTCGCTCACGGCGATAATCAAGTCGGCCCGGGCCGCCGATTCATACATGACTCGTTTGTACACGGCGTGGAAACGGGTCTTGACGGCCTTCGGCGTGTATTCCGGATGTACCAGAGGAATAAGGTCGTGAATGGTTACCACGCATCTGATCCGACCCGGAACATGCCGTGGAAAAGCAAGGAAAGGAATCATGTAGTTGGGAGAATGAAACACGTCGACTGCCTCTCTCTCAAGCAGGCGGGGCAGAAGTATCTGACTGCTCAGGCTGAAAGGTCCGTAAGGCAAGAAAACAGCTCGAAAATTCTTCCGGCCTTCAAGAGACGTCTCCCTCAGAGTTCTGGCCATAACGGACTTGTCGTCGAACAGACCGATATATGAATTACTTCCGTCTATTACGGGAAGATACCTCAGCAATTCCCGTGTATAAGCGCCGATGCCCGATATGTACGGGTAAATCCATCTTGCATCCACCGCAATTTTCATCTCAATTTCTCCACTTGAATCCCATGGCGGAAATCAGTCTACTCTGCGAACCTTCCTGAGGCAACCCACTAACAGTGCGTCCACTTTTCCGTTCTATGCCTTACGGCGAGGTAATCGCGAAATACTGCGGGAATTGAGACCCTTTTCAGCGGGCAGTTTTTCCAGGATACCGGCGATCCGGTCAAGACATACATCCGGGTCGCCTCCGGCCGCTTCCGGAAACGCGCCTCCATCCCGGATAAAAGCACCGTCTTTTTTCAGCATAAGACGCCCTTCCCGCACGAGAACGGCTCCGATGCCCTTTTGCGCGGCCGCGGCGCGGATAGCGGCCATTTTCAGGAGCCTGCCCAGCTCCGGCGGCAAGGGTCCGAAACGGTCCCAAAGTTCCACCCGCAGTTCTTCCGCTTCTTCCGGCACGCTTACCTCGGCTATTTTCCTGTAAATCCTGACGCGCACGCGTTCATCCTCCACGTAAGCGTAAGGTATGAACGCCGCCCTGCCCGCCGTCGGACCGCGCGGCGACAGGGAAATAAAGTCCAGGCGAACGTCAACGTCAGCCACCGGCGGACGTTCCTCGCCCTTAAGACCCGCAACACTGCTTTTCAGAAGCCGGCAGTACAAGCCGAAACCTATCGAGGCTATATGCCCGCTCTGCCGGGCACCCAGCACGTTTCCCGCGCCGCGTATTTCCAGGTCCCTGAGCGCTATATTAAACCCGGCGCTCAGCCCGGAATACTTTCTTACTGCATCGATCCTTTTCCTGGCTGTTTCGTCAACAGGCGCCTTATCCGGAAGGAGCAGAAAAGCGTACGCTCTTCTGCCGGATCTACCCACCCTGCCCCGCAACTGATACAGGTCGGCCATTCCAAAGCGGTCCGCCCTGTCTATCATGATACTGTTCACCCTCGGAATATCCATTCCGCTCTCTATAATCGTGGTACAAACCAGTACGTCAATATTTCCGGCCACAAATTCCCTCATTACCGAAGCCAGTTCCGACACCGGCATCCGCCCGTGGGCAACGGCCGCCACGGCCGCAGGCACAAGTCTCTCTATTCGCCTTTTCGCGCGTTCTATGGTCATCACACGGTTGTGGATATAAAACACCTGGCCCTGTCTCGCGATCTCTCTCCTGATCGCGTCCCTGATCTTTTCGTCGTTATCAGGCGCCACGATAGTTTCTATGGCCATCCTTTCCATGGGAGGAGTCTGCAGAAGGCTTATTTCCCTGACGCCGGTCAGGCTCATGTAAAGCGTTCTTGGAATTGGCGTGGCCGTAAGGGTCAGGACATCAACAAGGCTCCTCAAGTATTTCAAACGCTCCTTGTGCCGTACTCCGAACCTCTGTTCCTCGTCCACTATTACCAGCCCCAGATCGTGGAATCGAACACGGGGCTGGAACAGCGCGTGAGTGCCAATCACGATATCAACAGTCCCGTCCGCGAGCCCTTTCAACACGTCGTTCTTTTCGGCGACAGTACGGAAACGGCTCAGCATTTCAATGCGAACGGGATACGCCGCAAGCCTCCTGCTGAAGGTATCTAAATGCTGTTGAGCAAGGACGGTGGTGGGCACAACCACTGCTGTCTGTTTGCCGTCCATTACCGCTTTAAACGCGGCCCGCAAAGCAACCTCGGTTTTTCCGTATCCCGCGTCGCCGCAGACAAGCCGGTCCATGGGCTGGGCGGATTCCATGTCTTTTTTGACTTCGGATATAACCCTCGCCTGGTCCTGGGTTTCCCTGTACGGGAACGCGGCTTCCAGTTCCTTCTGCCAGGCGTTGTCGGCGGCGAAAGCATGTCCCTTAAGGCAACTGCGCTGGGCCTGCATCTCAAGCATCGAGGAGGCCAGGTCCAGTATCGACTTCTCCGCCGCCTTTTTCTCTCTCTTCCACCGTTTTCCTCCCAGCCTGTGCAGGCTCGGACGGTGCCTCGTTACTCCAACGTACCGGGTCAGGAGATGGGCCTGCGAAACCGGCACATGGAGCTTCGCATTCCCGGCGTACTCGACGGTAAGCACCTCCATTGAGCGTTCATCAACGGTTATCTCGTATACGCCCAGGTAACGCCCTATTCCGTGCTGAGCGTGAACCACCAGGTCACCGGGTTCCATGTCAGTCAGGCCGGTAATAACCCGGCCGCCGCTTTCCGCGCCTGTACGGGCCGCGCGCGCGCCCTCGGACCCTTTCCGCTCGTATCGCGCGGCGGTTTCCCTCCTGCGGCCGAAGAGATCGGACTCCGCCGCAATTATCACACCTTCTTCCCCTGCCGTAAATCCGCCGGAAAGATCGCCGACTCCCGTTTCCATTCCCGGGCCGGCGCTTTCCATCAAGTCTTTGAATTCACTGCGGAAATGATGAAGACCCCCGGCGGTGTCCAGAAGCATCAGCACGGAGTCTCCCGCCCGCGCCATTTTCGCGAGCCGTTCCACCAGCTTCCGGCGGGACTCCATGAGTATGTCCGGCGCAATGCCCGCTTCACCAGCAGGCACGCCGGCTATCTCTTTGAAGTCAAGCGCAACGTCCCACGTTGAATCCGTGAACCCGGACTCGAAATGGATTGAGATAGAACCTTTTGTCGGCGCCGCCATCCCTTCTATTTCACCAAATTTGTACCGGGCTTTGTCCGGCTCCGCGGCCGCAAAGGCCTCAGCGGCCGCTTCTATTTCACGCGGCTCCGACCACACCCAGATCACGTCCCTGCCGAGATACTCTATGACCGGCTTTCCGCCTTCCGCCGCGGCTGTCTCGCCCGCGGGACCCACCCTCACGGCTTCCAGACGATCGCGGGATCTCTGGGTTTCCGGATCAAACGTTCTGATCGATTCCAGGAAGGGACCGTACAGTTCCACTCTCAACGGCCAGGGCTCGGTAACGGGCCAGATATCGACAATGCCTCCCTTGACGGAAAAACGCCCTTTTTCATACACTTCGGGTACGTGCTCATAACCGCATTTCACCAGGTCCTTCCCGATCTCTTCAAGATCCGCCTGGCCGCCGGTTTTCAGCGTCATGATTCTGCCCCTCAGCATCTCCTCGGAAAGCGTATTCTGCGTAACTGCCTGGATACAGCTCACGGTGAAGGTTCTGCCGCCCCGTTTCCGTGCCTCTTCCAGCGCCAGAACCGCGTTCAGCCGCATTCCCGCTGACTCGGGGTCCTCTATTCCTTTTTCCGCATCCACGAACTCGCGCGCCGGATAGCACAGATACTCGGCCAGACGGCCGGCGGTCATCCCCTTCTTTTTTTCCGTGTACGGCTCCAGCGCCAGTACGTCCCGATAAACACGTTCCATGGTCCCGGGTCCCCGTGTTATCCAGAAGACGTTCTTTTTCGTAATCCCCTGCAGGGCCAGAACCAGCCCGCATGCCGCCGAAGACGGTACCGGCGATACCGAACATCGATTCCCTCCGTTCAGTATGGCCTGAGCCGGCTTCCTGAATTTATCAATCAGATTCATAGACGCGCCTCATAATATTCCGCCGGCCGGCTTCCCGGCTGTCTTGCTTCGGTAAGAGAAATGAGCAGAATGAATACCGTCCCCGGAAAAAGCGCGGGTACCCGGACCGTAGTATCAATAGGTCCTTCTCATGTGAGACGGCGGAATGCGAAGCACCAGCCGGTACTTGGCTATGGTCCTGCGCGCGATACTGATACCCTTTTTCTTGAGATGATCCATGATTTCCTGGTCGGAAAGCGGACGGGCCGGGTCTTCCGCCGCCACGAGGCCGGCTATCATGTCCTTTACCGTCTTGTTGGAAACCTGTTTCCCGTCCGCCGTCCTGATGCCGGGAGTGAAAAAGTATTTCATCTCCACCACGCCCTTGGGTGTCTGCATGTATTTGCCCGATACTGCCCGGCTTACCGTCGTTTCATGAACGCCCACTTCTTTCGCCACTTCCGCCATTGTCAGCGGCTTGAGATGGCGCAATCCTTTTTCAAGAAAGCCGTGCTGTTTCTCCACGATAACCCCGGCGATCCTTTCTATTGTACGCAGGCGCTGTTGAATGCTCTTTATCAGAAAAGCCCCGGAACGGATGCGTTCGCGGATGTAACTTTTGACCTCCGGTTTTGTCGACTCATTCTGAAGCAGTCGTCTGTAAAGTCTGCTTATTCTCACGTGCGGAACATACTCGTTGTTTGACAGCACCACGTATTTGCCGTCTACTTTCCGGACGACCACTTCCGGCAGAACGTAATTTGCGTCTTCATTGCTGTACAACCGCCCCGGCTTTGGTTCCAGCGTGGCCACGAGTTTCGCCGCTTGCTGGACGTCCTCCGGTGTCACTTTAATGGACCTGGCTATCTGCTGATATTTGTGGGCGCCGAGGTCGTCCAGGTGCCGTTTTACGATTTCCGCCGCCAGCGTGCTGGCCTTGCCCAGTCGTTCCAATTGAAGGAGCAGGCATTCACGAATATCCCTGGCGCCTACTCCCGTCGGATGGAAATCCTGTACGACAGCAAGGATATCATTCACCTTTTCAACATCAAATCCCGCCGACTCGGCCAGATCCTCCACGGAAATCGTCAGATATCCGTCGTCGTTGATATTCCCCGCAATCAGCTCTCCTATTTCCCGGTCGCTTTCAGAAAGACCGGATAAATTCAGCTGTTGAAGGAGGTGCTCCTGCAGTGATTCCTTCTGCGGCAGGGAGTCGAACATAAACTTTCTCTTCTCCTCCTGCTCCCTGCCGTATGACCCCCCGTCCCGGTTCTGGAAGAAATAATCACGCCATTCTTCGTCCAGTTTCGCGAGCTGTTCAAACTCCTTGTCAAAATCCAGTTCCTCGGAAGCGTCCTCGTCCCTGGAACTTTCGTCCGTCTCCGCCGTCTGCTCCTCACCGGCGACTTCTTCAATTGTCGGATTCTGCTCGATTTCCTGCTGGATCATTGTGCGCAGTTCCAGCATAGGCAACTGAAGCATCTCGAGAGACTGCCGTAATTGCGGAGCCAGAACCATCTGCAGACGTTGTGTCTGCGCCAATGATAATGTTTGTTTTTGCACTTCTAAAACCCTCACTGTTATACTGGACCCGTTTAACGCGCCTTACAAGGAAAATGTACGTATGATTCCTTGTTCGCGCGCTGTTTCACACATGGTAAATCATGGCTTTAACACTCTGTGTACTTGGAAGCGGCAGTTCGGGGAATTCACTTTACCTCGCCGCCGGCCGGACGAAACTGCTCATCGACGCCGGTCTCACCGCCAGGCAGACCGTCCTGCGGCTGGCGTCGCTGGGACAATCGATCGAGGACATCAATGCGGTGTGTCTGACCCACGAACATACCGATCACGTCTCGGGGCTTTCCGCGATCTGCGGAAAGCACGGTATTCCAGTTTACGCCAATCGCGGCACCGTGGAAGGCTGTCTGGCTTCCAGGCAGGCATACGACGGGCGGTGGAACGTCTTTACCACCGGTTCCGGTTTCGCCGTGGGCGACATTGACCTGCATCCTTTCCCGGTGCTCCACGACGCTTATGAACCCGTAGGCTTTACCGTTTCCAGTGGAAAAGCAAGGATGGGAGTCGTCACCGATCTGGGCTCAGCCACCGAAGCCGTACACCAGGGGCTTTCGCGGTCATCTCTTCTCGTAGTAGAAGCGAATCATGACGAGGGCCTTCTTGCCGATTCCGACAGGCCCTACGCATTGAAACAGAGAATTGCCGGCCGCAACGGCCACCTTTCCAACGTTCACGCCGGTGAACTTCTCCGATCGGTAATAGGCCCGGGTATCAGGGCCGTTTTTCTTGCCCATCTGAGCCGCCACTGCAACCGGCCCGAACTCGCCCTGGGTACGGTGAAACGCGCTCTTCTCACGGGGGGCTTCGCAAACGTTTCGGTGGAACTCACCCACGCGGACAAGCCCAGCAGGGTTGTCGTTGTCGAATAAGTAGTTTGGGTACGGGGTTACAGTTACAAGTTACAGGTTACAGGGTTTCCCAAATCTTAATCCCAAAGCGGTCTGCGGCCGCAACCAAATCCTCGTCTCGATCCTAGTCCCGATCTTCGTCGATTCCCATCCTTGTCCCCATTCTGGTCCCGATCGACGAAGATCGGGACAAAGATGCGACGCTAATGCATCGCATCTCATGGCGGAACAATCTTTATCTGCCCTTATATGATCACGGATCCCGGATCGGGCACTCTTTAACCCATTCCCTCAAGAATCGCATCCGCCGCCCGTTCTTCCGCCCCCGGGCCGCCAAGCGCGTCGTTCACTCTTGAGAGCTCCGTCACCATCCGGCTTCTCTCCGGGCCTTCCTGCAACAGAGGCCCCAACGCTTCCGCCAGTTTCCTGCCCGTCACCTCCCCCTGCACCAGCTCCGGACATACTCGCCTGCCCGCCACGATGTTCACCATGCCCATGTGTTCAACACGGACAAGTCTTCTCAAAACGGCGTATGAAAGGGGCGCCATGCGATAGGCAATCACCATCGGACACTTCATGAGTGACGCCTCAAGGGTCGCGGTTCCTGAAGCCAGGATGGCGCCGTGTGCCTGACGCAATACCTCGCGCGTCTTCCCGGCCACGACTTCGACCGGCGCTCTTTCCGCCGCGGATTTCAACTTTCTGCGAATAATTTCCTCCATCTCCTGGCTTGCGGCGGCCAGAATAAATGAAGATTCCGGCTTTTCCGCGGTTATAAACTCCGCCGCCGAAAGAAACGACGGCAGAAGCCTTTCAACTTCATTTGTTCTGCTTCCCGGCAAAAGCGCCACGCGGCATTGCCCTTTCCACGGCAGATCGGACGGTGAATTGCCGCCCCCCCTCCGTGCGTCACCTGCCAGGGGATGACCGGCAAACTTCACGTTCAGACCCGTGCCTTTGAACAGGTCTTCCTCAAACGGGAAAATAGTGATCAGGGTGTCCACGGCCCCGGCAATTTTCTTTACCCGCGAACGATGCCACGCCCATACCTGGGGACAGATATAGTAAGCAGTCCTGATCCCGGCCTTGTGGGCCGCGCCGGCCAGCCGCAGGTTGAAACCCGGATAATCCACGAAGAGGGCCAAATCCGGCCTTCGGTTCCGGATCCTTCGCACCATGTCCTTATAAACACGCAGAAAGAAAGGAAACCTGAGAAGGACCTCAGAAAGGCCGGTCACCGCCATGTCCCGAACGTGGTACAGAATATCCACGCCCTCGGCCCGCATGTTATCGCCGCCTATACCGAAGAAACGCGCCCCCGGCAGTCTCCGGCGCAGAGCCGATACCACCTTGGCGGCGTGCATGTCGCCGGACACTTCGCCGGCCACTACCATAATTTCGCCGGCATCCTTCATCCGTCGTCCCTCGTCCCTCATCCGTCGTCCCTCATCCGTCGTCCGTCATCCGTCATCCGTCATCCGTCATCCGTCACCCCGGATTTTCCCGGATGTTCCGGCAAATTTCCACAGCCAGTCTGAGCGCTTCCGACCCGTGAGTGCCCGACACAACGGGTTCGCCCCTGGTCAAAACGCACTTAACGAACGATGACAGTTCATCGGCCAGCGGTTCTCCTTTCTCCATGGGCACCGGGTCCACGGTTATTCCGTCGGCCGTCTTGCGGCATAGTTTTCCGGCCTGCTTCATGTAATCGAGCGAGACGTACATGTCCTTCTCGAAAAGTCTGATTTTCCGCATGCGTTCCTGGCTTATCCGACTGGCAGTCACGTTTGCCACAGTGCCTCCCTCGAATTTCAGCCGCACGTTCGCGATATCTTCGCTCGAACTCAAAACGGACACGCCTACCGCACGGATTTCGCTCACACGCGAGCCTACGAGATTCAGAATGATATCCAGATCGTGGATCATCAGGTCCAGCACAACGCTTACCTCCGTGCCCCTCGGCGCCTTCCCGCCTTGGGCCGCCGGAAAAGTTCCCAGCCTGATCGCCTCCACGAACCTGGGCCGGTCTACGCTTCCCTCGAGGAATTTTATTACCGGGTTGAATCGCTCGACGTGACCCACCTGCAGTATCAGGTTCTTTTCTCGAGCGAGTTTTACCATGGCCTCGGCTTCAGCCGTGGTCGCCGCGATCGGTTTTTCCACCAGCAGATGTACTCCCTTCCGCATCAGAAACGCGGCAATCTCGGCGTGAAGGTCCGTCGGCACCGCCACGCTGGCGGCTTCGACCGCCCCCGCCAGTTCTTCGAGGGATCCGAAAACTTCCGTCCCGTGCTCCCGGGCTGTCCGTTTCGATCTTTCGGCATCAATGTCATATACCCCTGCGAGCCGAACCGATTCCATTTTGCTGTACAGGCGGGCGTGATGTCCACCCAGGGCGCCCACGCCCACGACTCCGACCTTCAGTTTCTGATTCATTCCGGCCCCTTCCCCGCCGTCACGCATATCCCGGCCCGATCGGCCGCTGCGATGACCTTGTCTCTCTCCAGAATAATCGACCTTCCCGCCTCCAGCGCCAGTACCGAGGCCCGGGCCTTTCTGAGAACCCGGATTGTCCGGGTTCCCGCCACCGGTATATCGAAACGCATGTCGTGACCGCTCTTGGCTTTTTTCACCACTACTATTCCGCCGCCCGCCAGACGCCCGGCCCGCCGGATGGCGGCGTTGGTGCCTTCAAAAGCCTCCGCGGCTATAACCGTGCCGCGTTTCACCGCCACGGTCTGGCCGATATCCAGTTCGCTCAGGACGTGCGCGGCTTTCATGCCCGTCTCCACATCGGCTTTTTCCTCTTCCGTCGGCCGGCGCACGGTAAGCACCCCCGCTTCCGGCATGTGTGGTTCCATAAAGGATGAGGCGGGTATCAGATCAATGCCGGCCTTTTTCAGCTCTTCGGCGACAGCGCCGAAGATAGTATGCGCGTTCCTGACGGGAAGGCGGCGCAAAAGCATCATCATCGCCCGGTCCATCCGGAGCCGAAAAAGGTGCGTAGGCGTTATCTGGCCGGCCATAACGGCCCGGGACGACCCCGAAGACTGCAACGCATCGAGAGTGTCTTTAAGCCGTCCGAGGGCCACCCACCGGACATGATCGGCGTACTTTTCTATGACGCGATCCGTCTCGCCGCGAAAGGCGACCGCAAACAGGTTTCTCACGCCGCGCTTTTTGGCCGATTCCGCCAGAAGCCGGGGGTAAACCCCCCTGCCGGCGATGACAGCCAGGGAATCGGGTGTCTTCTCTTGCATGTACCGCATATTACCGCACCTTCCCGTCAAAGGAAGCCAAAAAAGACGCCCGCAGTGCGCGAAATCATTTGCTTTCACCTCCGCCGCCGTTATTGTATTGTGGTTCTGTTCCGATCAAATGGGTACATGAGAGTAAAATGTCGGAAGATCAAGCACAGCATTACCCCGGCCACAGCGTTAAGATGAAGGGCAAAAGCCTTCTCACCCTTAGCGACCTTTCCGATCGGGAACTCGTGCACCTGATAGATCTTGCCGGTGAACTTAAACGACGGAAAAACGGCGAGGTGCGGGGATCTCTCCTGGCCGGCCGTAACCTTGCCTTGCTTTTTGAAAAGGCCTCCACCAGGACCCGGTGCGCGGCGGCGGTGGCCATAGCGGAAGAAGGCGGCAATTCCGAATACCTGGCGCCGGACCAGATACACCTGGGGCACAAGGAATCCGTCGCGGATACCGCACGGGTTCTCGGCCGAATGTTCGACGCCATACTCTTCCGGGGCTTTTCCCAGAAGACAGCCGAAACCCTTGCCGAATGCGCGGGCGTACCAGTGTACAACGGTCTGACCGACGCCGCCCACCCCACGCAGGCGCTGGCCGATATGCTTACAATTTACGAAACATTCGGTTCTTTCAAGGACCTCAAGCTCGTTTACTGCGGAGACGGCGGAAATAACGTGGCCCGGTCGCTCACGACGGCCTGCGCGATGCTCGGGCTGGATTTCGTGAACTGCACTCCCGAAGAGCTTGCGCCCCCGCGTTCGTTCACAAGCGCGGCCCGCAAGCTCGCTTCGAAACACGGCGGCAAAGTTTCAGTCATCGGAAAGCCGGAAACCGCCGCCAAGGGAGCCAACGTGATCTATACGGACGTCTGGGCGTCAATGGGTGAAGAGTCAAAACTGGCCGAACGCATCAAACTGCTCACCCCCTACCGTGTAGACATGAAACTCATGCAAAAGACCGGTAATCTTAACAGTAATAAAGTGATATTCCTGCATTGTCTCCCCGCGTTTCACGATAACAACACGGAGCTTACCGGTGATACAGGCGCCATGGAAGTAACCGACGAAGTCTTTCAATCGGAATTTTCGCGGGTATTCGATCAGGCCGAAAACAGGGTGCACACTCTCAAGGCGCTCATGGCGGCAACTCTGTGACGCGGAATTAGTTTTTTGTTTTTTGTCGGCGCAGGAGGAATGCGATGGACCTGACGGAAATAACGTGGGACAAATTCAGCGGGCTGGCGCTCGAAGAAAAGACGCCGTATCTCAATTCCGGCGGCCGCCCTTTTCACGTCCTTAACGCCCGGCAGTTCAATCGTGACAGCCTGGATTCCATCGGACGTCTTGCCACTCGTATCCGGTTCATTGCCAAGTCTTCAGACGGAATGCAGTTCCTCGGCGGCCTGCTGGCCAACCGGCGTGCCATGCTTTACTTCACCCAGCCCAGCACGAGGACTTTTCTCTCCTTCTGCGCCGCATGCGAAATACTCGGCCTGAAGCTGGGCGAAGTACGCGACCCCTCGACCTCCAGCGAGTACAAGGGAGAAAGCCAGGAGGATTCCGTTCGGACTTTCAGTTCGTACTTCGACCTGATAATAATGCGCAGTCACGTGGGCGGACTGACCGAAAAAATGGCGTGGGTCCTCTCGAACTCCGACAGGCCCGTGCCCATAATCAACGCGGGGTCCGGGAAAGACCAGCACCCCACGCAGGCTCTGCTGGATATATACACTCTTCAGCGAAGTTTTGAGAAACGCGGCGGGATTGACGGAAAGACCGTGGTCTTCGTCGGGGACCTGGCCAGGGGAAGAACCGTAAGGTCGCTGTCTTTTCTTCTCACCAATTACACGGGAGTGAAGCTTTGCTTCGTGGCGCCGGAACAACTGCAGATCGGTGATGACATACTTGAAATGCTCAGGCAGAAAAAAGTGCCCTTTGAGCTTTCCGGCGATTTTCATTCCCTGATTCCCCGGGCCGACGCTATATATATGACACGCATACAGGATGAATGGGATTCGGAGGACGGAGAAAGCGCGCGAATCGACACATCGCCGTACTGCTTCAAAGCCTCCCACCTTGACCTTCTTGGCGCCAACTCAGTCATAATGCACCCCTTCCCCAGACGGAACGAAATCAGCAGCGACGTTGACGCCGATCCCAGGGCCGTTTACTGGCGCCAGATGCGCAACGGCATGTGGGTCCGTGCGGCTCTCATTGCGACAATTTTCGCCAGGGACGCCGAAATAATGGGATATTGAAACCGCGGAGGTAACGATTGACGGTCAAAATCATATTTGTTCCGGTAATGGTGCTCCTGTCAGCCGCCGTGACAGCCGCCGCTTCAATACCCGCCGCGGATTACGGACCCGTGGCCTCCTGGCAGACCGGCCGCGAGGGCGGCGACAGGTTTAAGGCGCTGGGGCCTTTTGTCGAAAGGTCCTCCCTGCCGAACAAAGGCGGGTGTCTTTCCTTCCGTCCCTTTTTCAATATCGCAGAATATCCCGAAAGCGAGCGGTCGCTCGTCGAAATTCTCTGGCCGGTTTTTTCTCACAAGACCTTCCGGAACGAGACGCACTGGCGATTTCTGACGGTAATCGGCCATGATTTCGACAACACCGACGACGATTCACGCTGGCGCCTGATGGGGTTTCCTTTCGTGTATGCCGGACGGTCCGCGCAAGGCGAAAACTACTTTGCCTTCTTCCCGCTCGGAGGCAAGATCAATGAATTCATGGGCATGGACACAATTGTTTTCGCGCTCTTTCCGCTTTACGTTCACAGCCGTGCGGGGAATCTTTCTTCTCATACTTTTCTGTGGCCTCTGATTTCCCGGACAACAGGCAAGGACGTCAGCCGCTTTCGCGTGTTCCCGCTTTACGGAAGGTCCGTTAACGAGGGACGTTGGCGCAAACAATTCATCCTCTGGCCTTTCTGGAATTCCGTGAAATACGATTACCCGGACGCCAAAGGCGGAGGATTCATACTGTTTCCCTTTTTCGGGCATGCGGCAGTCGGCGATCAGTCCACCTGGTGGATAGTTCCGCCATTCTTCAGGTGGTCGGAAACCCCGGACCAGCGCCTCGTCTACTGTCCCTGGCCGTTTATTCAGTACGCGTCCGGAAAAATAGACAAACTCTACATCTGGCCGATCTGGGGCCGAAGGACCTCTGGAGAAGGAAAAAACAGGACGACCTCGGGTTTCTTCCTCTGGCCTTTAGGGTGGACGTACAGGACCGCCCGGGATGAAGGCGAGCTTTTTCGCTTCATGTTCCTTCCTTTCATACGGTCTGAAACCGTAGCGGCAAAGCCATCGAACGGACCCGGCGAGCCGTCAACAAGCTCCCGTTATTTCAAGTTCTGGCCGGTAGGGTCATACAGGCGTCACGGGGAGGCGGCGCGGTTCAGAGTGCTGGACCTGTGGCCGGGCAGCGACAGCGAATACGTTGACAGGACCTGGGCTCCGTTCTGGACGATTTACGATGGTAGCTGGAGCCCTGAGCGTGCCGACCACGAGTTTCTGTGGGGGCTGATAAGATATAACCGGTATCCGGCAGGCGGCAGGCATTTCTCTGTGTTTCCCCTGTTTTCCACCGACAGCTCTGTTGAAAGAGAAAGCCGCCGATGGTCCATACTGAAAGGACTGATCGGATACGAACGGGACGCCGGCGGAAAAACACTCCGCCTGCTGTATATCCCGATCGGCCTGCCCGGCAATGGAAAGGACAAGGAATGATAACGCGCGAACCTGAATACAGGCCTCCCCCCGCCAACAGGATAGGCGCCCTTGGCCGCGCAGTAGTCACAATGTGCCGGGAAACCGGCCGGGGGGCCATATTGCTCGGTCTGGCAGTTCTGGCTCTCCGCCATGTCTTTGCCAGACGTCAACGGCGTGAAGTCGCCAACCAGATGTTTATTACCGGCATAAAGAGCCTGGGAGTTATAACCGTCGTGGCGGTTTTCACCGGCATGATCCTGGCTCTTCAGACGGGCATAGAACTCCGCAGGTTCAACCAGGAGGTGAATATCGGTACCGCTGTAATGGTGTCGATGCTCAGGGAAATGGGTCCCTTTATGACCGGGCTTATCATGGCCGCCTGCGTAGGGTCCGCCATGGCCGCGCAGATTGGCACCATGACGGTCTCCGACGAAATAGCGGCGCTTGAGATGATGACCATCGATCCGGTCCGGTTTGTGGTAATGCCGAGGCTGGCCGCGATGGCCGTAATGATGCCCCTGCTCACATTCTATACCTGTATCCTCGGTGTTGCCGGGGGTGGACTGGTTGGATACACACAGCTCGGCGTCGCGTGGAACGCCTACATAGAGAACGCAACGCGCTACGCCGAAATCAAGGACCTTTACGTTGGTCTTCTCAAAGCCTTCCTTTTTGGCGCGGCTATCACTACCATCGCCTGTCACGAAGGCTTTGCCGCGACCCAGGGGGCCGTGGGTGTGGGAATGGCCACGCGCAAAACCGTCATAATTTCTTTTCTCATAATTCTAATGCTTGGTTACTTCGTGACCAGGCTTTTTTACTACTGATGATCAGATTCGAAAATGTCACAAAACAGCTGGGCGGAAAGGTGGTTCTTGACAATCTCAGCTTCGAGATAGGCAAGGGCGAAACCTTTGTAATCGTCGGTCCCTCCGGAGTCGGCAAGAGCGTTACACTTAAGCACATGGTACGGCTTCTGACGCCGGACAGGGGGCGCGTTTGGGTGGAAGACAGGGCCGTAAGCGAGAGCGGACGGCAGGAGCTTGACACAATCAGAGAGCGTTTCGGCTACCTTTTCCAGGGCGGCGCCCTGCTCGCCTGGATCTCGGTGGGAGACAACGTTGCGCTTCCGCTCCGCGAGAAGACCTCGATGAGCGAATCCGAGATATCCGAAAAAGTTTCCAGGACGCTGGAACTTGTGGAACTCGGCCGCGACATGTCCAAAATGCCCGCGGAAATATCCGGCGGTATGCGCAAGCGCGCCGGACTGGCCAGAGCCATAGTCCGCGACCCGGAGATCGTACTTTACGACGAACCGACCACGGGGCTTGACCCGGTTACGTCCAGAACCATTGATTCACTCATAGGGCGCCTTGCGAATGAACTCGGCGTAACAAGCGTGGTGGTGACCCATGACCTCCACAGCGCTCTTTCCATAGGCACGCAAATCGCCATGCTGGACGGAGGCACAATTGTTGAACAGGGGACCCCGGAAGAATTCGTTAACTCCGAGAACCCCAGGGTCGCGGATTTTCTGGAGTCGCAATTCATAACAAAAAAAGGCAACTGGGAAAGGAGTATCAAATGAACAGCGGCACAAGACGTAAGGAAGTCAGGGCCGAAGTTATCGTCGGTCTCTTTGTAGTTGCGGCATTCGCCGGTCTCATAGTTTTTACCGCCGTCCTGTCGCGCGAGTCGTGGTTCGGCTATAAGCGACGCCTTGAACTGGTCTTCAACGACGTCAGAGGTCTGCGCGAGGGCGACAAGGTAATGGTAAGGGGGATGCCCGTCGGCAAGGTGGATAAACTCACTCTTTCGGACGGCGAAAAGAGAATCGTACGCGTGGAAGTCATAATGGATAAACCGGTTACCCTTTATGAAGACTGCTCGGGCGAAGTTATGCCTTCATCCGTTTTCGGGGGCAAGCTCCTCAGGCTCAACGAAGGCAGTTCGGACAAGCCCCTCCTGAAAGAGGGACAGGTTATACGCGGAGAGCCCGGAGGAGACATGATAGCCGACGCCACCGAAGTCATGGCCGAGATAAAGAAAGGCCTGATTGAAGACGGTGCCGTCGATAACCTGGCCCGCGTGTCCAGCGACCTCAGGGAACTGACCGAGCGAATAAAAGAAGGAAAGGGAATGATCGGCAAACTGCTTTCCGAGGATGAAACCCTTTACAAAGACCTTTCGGCTTCCGCGGCTTCGCTCAGAGATATCACCGAGCGGATAGAAAACGGCGAAGGCCTCCTCGGCAAGGCCGTCTCCGACGACGAGCTCTACACACAGCTCAAACAGATTCTCGAGGAAGGCAGGGCCACAATAGACGACCTGCGCGAAACGGCCCCTGTTGTAACGTTCACGAGTATTATGTTCGGCGCGTTCTGAAAAGACAGAAAAGACGGATTTTACGTCCGGTAATTCGGGGCGTCTTTCATGATTTTTACGTCATGCGGATGCGCCTCGCTCAGACCGGCCGGCGATATCTTGACACAGCGCGCATTTTCCTGCAGTTCCCGGACTGTTCTGCATCCGCAGTAACCGAGTGAAGACCGCAATCCCCCGCAGAACTGTGTCATTACCTTGTTTACTGTTCCCGCGTAGGGGACTATGCCTTCCACGCCCTGCGGAACCAGGTCTTCGTCTCTCACGCCCGTCTGGGCATAACGCTCACGACTGCCGATACCGGAACGAAGCGCCGCTTCACTGCCCATGCCGCGATACACGACGTACTGCCTTCCCTGGTGAATAATCTTTTCCCCGGGGCTTTCCTCGGTTCCGGCAAGGACCGAACCCAGCATCACGGCATTGGCCCCGACGGTTAAAGCCTTGGGCACATCGCCCGAATGCCTTATCCCGCCGTCCGAAATTACCGGAACTTTTCCGTCCAGCGCCTTCGAACATTCGTAAACGGCGGTCACCTGGGGCACACCCACACCGCACACCACCCTTGTAGTACATATGGAGCCGGGCCCTATGCCGACTTTCACCCCGTGCGCTCCGGCCTTCATGAGCCTGACGGCCGCCTCGCCCGTAGCCACGTTCCCTCCGATAATGTCAATATCCGGGTAACGGCCCGCGAGCCACTTCACAGTCTCGATAACGCCTTTCGAATCCCCGTGGGCGCTGTCCACCACAATCACGTCCACAGCCTCCTCCGCCAGGGCTTCAGCTCTTTCATGATCTCCCGCGCTCACCGCCGCTCCCACACGAAGACGGTACTTCTCATCCCGGTTGTAAAGTGGGTGCACATTTCGCACCAGGTTTTGAACATCGGTAAAACTGTACAAGCCAACCAGCCTGCCGTCGTCCACAAGCGGCAGTTTGCCGATCTTACCGCGCATCATGATTTCGTAGGCTTCTTTCAGACCGGTGCCGGGCGGCGCGGTAATGACGTTACGCGTCATCACGTCACCTGCTTTCGCGTTTTCATCGGGCGCGAACCTGATGTCCGTAGAAGTCAGGATACCGGCAACTTTATCGTTCTCATCCAGCACGGGGAAGCCGCTGAATCCGTAAGACTTCTCTCTGCGCCGTTCGCGGATCGCCTCCAGTGTATCCGTAACCCGGAACACTATCGGATCCAGTATCAGTCCGTGCAGATGATGTTTGACCACACCTACCTGTTTTGCCTGCAGTCTGGCCGAAAGGTTCTTGTGTATTACGCCCATCCCCCCCAGGAGCGCCATCGCGATTGCCATGGGGGCCTCGGTTACAGTGTCCATCGCCGCGCTTACAAACGGCATATTGAGTTTTACCCTCGCGGTCAGCTTTGTGGAAATATCGGTGTCCTCGGGCAGGAAATCGGCATAACCGGTCACCAGCGAAATATCGTCGAAGGTGAGGCCTTCGTACGGCTGTTCACTCATCAGGGCGTCAAGATGCCGGCTTTTTGCCATGTGATTCTTTCCGTTCCTTTGCCGCGCGCGTTAAACCATGAACTACTACGGCTATTTTTTCGTCATCCGCATGCCCCTGCCCCCCTTGCCCACCGTCCCCTCTTGCCCCAAGTTGCTTAACCTGTTCGGGCAACACGGTCAAGGCTTTATTTCAACCCTTTTCCGGTTTCAGCAAACGGAAATATTCGATGGCGGACTTCAGACCGCTTTCGAGGTCGACCCGCGGCCCCCAGCCCAGAAGCCGCTCGGCAAGGTTTATATCGGGCTGTCGCACTTTCGGGTCGTCCTCCGGAAGCTCACGGAACTCTATTGGCGATTCCGTATCCGTAAGTCTCACTATTTCCCTTGCCAGCTCCAGGACCGTCTTCTCCTCCGGGTTGCCGATATTCACAGGATCGCTGTACCCGCTTTCCGCCAGATCGCACACTCCCCTGACAAGGTCGCTCACGTAGCAGAAGCTTCTCGTCTGCCTGCCGTCCCCGTATACCGTCAAAGGTTCCCCGCGAAGTGCCTGGTTCACAAACGCCGGCACCGCCCTCCCGTCGTTCGCCCGCATTCTCGGGCCGAACGTGTTGAAAATACGCACTATCCTCGTATCCACGCCGTGATATCTGTGGTACGCCATGACCATCGATTCGGCAAATCGTTTTGCTTCGTCGTACACTCCCCTCGGCCCTACAGGGTTAACGTTTCCCCGGTAATCCTCCTTCTGCGGATGTACCGCGGGGTCACCGTACACTTCCGATGTCGAGGCCAGCAACAGGATCGCGCCCTTGTTCTTTGCAAGGCCCAGCGCCTTGTGTGTGCCCAGCGCCCCAACCTTCAGGGTCTGAATGGGCATGTCCAGGTAATCGACGGGGCTTGCGGGAGAAGCGAAGTGAAATATGTAATCGACATCGTCGGAAATGTACAGGTACTCGGTAACGTCCTGCTTGATAAACGTAAACCGTTCGTTGCCCGCCAGGTGTTCGATATTGGCGGACGAACCCGTCGACAGATTGTCCAGGCATATCACCCCGTGGCCCTTATCCAGCAGGCTGTCGCAGAGATGAGACCCGAGGAAACCGGCTCCGCCTGTGACAATGGAAACCGTCAAGTTCCGCCCCCTTCCTTCCGGGCCTGAACCCGTGGATAATCTATCAGGGTTTTACGGTATGATTCGGGCTGGCCTATGTCGAACCGACTGCCTTCAACAACGTATCCCGCGAAACCCTCTTCCTGTCTCAGTCTGTCCAGGCAAGACGTAAGCTGAAACTCGCCTTTTTCACGCACGTTATGACGTATGTTCTCCGACAGGTATTCGAAGATGGCGGGACTCAGAACGTAAAGACCGAAAACCGAAAGAAACATGTCTTCTTCCATGCCTTCAACAGCCAGGTGCTCCCGCGCATATTCCGCGTCCGGCTTTTCGCTGAATTCCGTCACCGTCAGAATCCTGCCCTTTTCTTTCCACGTACCGCCCACGCACCCGAAACTGGATACCTGCGACACGTGGGTCTCCTTCAGGCCGACAACGTTTGTTCCCGTTCGTTCGTAAATGTCCAGCATCTGCCTCGCGCAGGATATTTCATTCGGGGACAGGTAAAGATGGTCCCCCAACAGCAGAAGAAACGGCTCATCCCCGACCCATTCCCCCGCGCAATGCACCGCGTGACCGAAACCGTCCTGCAGGTCCTGGGCGACGAACGTTACCTTACTCCCTATTTCCAGGAGCCGTTTGCTCCAGTTTTTTCCTTCCGATGAAAGCTTGTTGTAATTCTCAATTGCAGGCGGCGTTCCGAATATCTCCTCGAACAGTTCCCTGTCCTGCGCCTGCACAACAACACAAACCTGTTCTATCCCGGAACTCAACGCTTCTTCCAATATCACCAGGATCACGGGTTTAATAACGCCGCCTGCGTCCACGATCGGGAAAAGCTCCTTTTTGACTGCCTTGGTAGCGGGGAAAAGCCGGGTACCGAAACCCGCCGCCGGTATTACCGCCTTTCGCACCCCGGCATCGGATTTCAAAACGAGATCCAGCGAAGGCATTCCGAAATCCTTTCTCAGGACCTCCGCCAGCTTCCGCTGGCTTTCGCCGTCCCTGGCCACGAGCTGAGCGCTTCCGTCGCCCTGGGAACCCACGCCCTTACCTCCGTAAATCAGGTCCTGGATTCCGGGATCGTTCAGTACCTTATGCAGGACGGGCGCCGTCAGTTGCCCGGGGCAGGCCGGGGCCGCATACCTGTCGAATTCCTTCTGCGCGAGCGTCATCAATTCCCCGAGCCTTTTCGCGTCGCCTTCTTCAAGGGCTTTACCGGCTTTCGCGGTTATATCCGCGCTTACCGGCCCGAGATAATGCTGAACGCCCCGCTGGATGTCGTCGTCCGCAAAAGGGTAGCAGTTATTCAGCCGTTTAAGTATTTCCCTCGTGTCTTTTCCGGCGCACAGGTCGACTATGACCAGGTTCATGTCGCGCCCCACCTTGAACTCGGACACCTCCAGCCTGTCACCGTCAAACACCATCAGAATCGGCCGGTTTCCGTAAGCGCATCCCTGGTCCATCCGGCCGCACCGCGAAGGCGTTGTTATCTCGCCCAGGTAGGCGAACTCCATCTCCCCACGCACAGTCATCTTCAGATCGTATATCCGGTTGAAAGCGCGGGCCACCAGCACGCATATCGCCGCGCTTGATGAAAGACCTTTTTTGATAGGCAAATCGGTCAGCGTGTTGTCTATGACCAGCCCGCGGACCCGGTAGTGGGTGCTCACCTGAAAGGCCACGCCCGCCGCGTAACTGAAAAAACCGCCCTTTTGCGCCTCTGCAAGCAGTAACTCGCGGTCCATCGGTATCTCCAGCGATTTCCTTTCGCCGTTCCCGTCCACGCTGGAGCGGATTATGAGTTTGGTGGGATGAGGCTCAACTTCGGCGTGAATACCCTGGTTCGTACCCGATATTATCGTGTAGCCCTTTTCCAGTTCGGCATTCAGGCGGCGGTATCCGCCGGCCCAGTCCGTGTGCTCTCCGAAAAGGCAAATACGCCCGGGAACAAATAGCTTCATACTGGAATCCCCATCCTTCCGGTACCGTTCAAGCTAGCACCCGCTTGAACAGATCATCAAGCTCTTTCAGGTCCGCGACGCGGTAATCGGCATCAAGGGTCCTTTCATCTTCGCCGATCAGAACCGTCCGGCATCCGGCCGCCCGGCCCGCTTCCATGTCACGCGCGCTGTCGCCCGCCATCCATGAAGACGAAAGATCGATACCATGCTTCTCCCCCGCTTTCAAAAGCATACCCGGGGCGGGCTTCCGGCAGTCACATTCTCCATGCTCGTGGGGGCAATAGAGAACATCGAGCAGTTTCAATCCGAACCTCTCCTTCAGCAGGGCCCGCAGATTGCGGTGTATATATTCCACCGCCCCGGCGGACATTATCCCCAGTGCCACCCCGCGCTGGTTGGTAACTACTATCGCGTCGTATCCCTTGTCCGTAACTGTTCGCAGAACCGACGGAAACTCATCAAACAGGCGGAATTCATCCCACGAGGTGACATACCCCGGCCCAGGCGACACGTTTACCACCCCGTCCCTGTCAAAAAACACGCACTTCCTCACGACCCTTCTCCTCACACAATCTTAATCCCGGCCTTAGTCCTGCCCTGCCGCTTTCCCTATTTCAGCTTTCTGCTTTTCCCCTTCATTCGCGCTGATTTCCGCTCCGCCGCAGCGGACGGACAGGCGCGTGATTCGCGGTTTTTCTCCCTATTTCTGCTTTCAGCTTTCCGCATTTCAGCTTTCCGCATTTCAGCTTTTCCCTATATGGACTATTCCCCGATAACTATCTCCCTCTCCGCCCACACGGCGTTCCTTACCAGCCCGCTCCCGTACGCGACCCCCCTCAAAGTATGCCTTCCCGGCTTGAGCCGCGAAGTATCGTACTCCAGCCAGGGGCCGTTTCCCGCCTCCCTGCCGTCAATCAGGAAAACGAAATCTCCATACCTTTCACCCACTCGGCCTTTCACTCTTATTCCCGCACGAAGCACGCCTGAAACTGTTTCTTCATCCTGTTCCGTAAGCCGGCATTCCGGCCGCGTCGTCCACGGTGCGGCCAGGGGGTCGCCCACCGGAAGAATCTGCAATGGACACCTTACCGACTGGTAATAACTCTCTATTATCGTGCATCCCGAAGCGTAGTGAACGTAAAAGCGGGCGTTGGGAAACTTGGTCCATATCGAATAAGGTTCGGTTATGGTGCCGGCCGAAGCCGTACAGCCCGCCGCAATCCAGGCCGAAAGCTTCGTCTGACCGCCCGAATCGAACACGCCTGCCAGGCTCGTCAGGTGCTCCGCCATACAGCCCGGCAGGTAGCCGCTGTTGACCTCCGGCTTTACCGACGCAACACCCGTCAGCAGTCCGATTATATCTTCGGCATTTTCCGGAAACTTTTCCGTTATAACCGCCTTTACGCCCATCCGGTCCAGTTCCCGCGCGGTTTCGGGGAACTGCCATTCGCGGCAGTTGGACCGCACGTCATCACCCGTGACAAAGTAAACAGTACCCGAAGGATCTGTTCCGTCCGAACCGGCCCCTTTTTCAAGGCATTTGATTACCTCCTCAACTGTATTACCCCGTTTACCTGTATACCCCAGCATCATGCTCGGAAGCGGCATCTCATCGCCAAGCCAATTCGCGTAAACCCCGAAACTCATCGGGAAGTGCCTGGCACGTCCCGGACCGTCCGCGCCCGCGAACAGCGGCGAGGACCATGCGCCTTTCTTTATCTTTTCGTCGGCCGGAATGCTGTCGCGGACGAATGTCGCGCCCGTTATCGAAACAGGCAGTGTTCCGGAAACCCGCACAGGGAAGCCCGCCGAATAAACCCAGGCCAGGATATGCCCCGCGATACCTCTTTTTTCGGCTTCCCCCACTGCAGGTTTCCATATAAACTTCGTGAAGTCTTCCCGCGAAATCCCGATGCGTTTATCGCCCTCTGGGACGTCAAGCAACACTGTGTTCTCCGGCGGCACGTCACGAAGCCGCGCGAACTTTTCGGCGATCGCCCTTGAATCGGCGCTGTTCCTGTTGACCAGCAGGAGCACTTCGTGCGGCGCCAGCGCCCGGACGGTACCGCAGGCGCACAGCATCAACACGACGGCCGTGCTCGAAATTTCCGCGGAACGGGCCATACTATCTTTCGACTCCCTTCCTGGCTTTCACGCCCTCGTCCATATAATGTTTGACCTTGAGCATTTCCGTAACGACGTCGCCTCTTTTTATCAATTCCTCATCGGCGTTCCTGCCCGTAAGAACCAGCTCTACTTCCGGGGCCCGGTTATCCATCAGACTGCATACTTCATCCCGGCCTATAAGGCCCGCGTTTACCGCCGTAATCAACTCGTCCGCCACGACGAGATCGTATTCGCCGCCGGACAGGGCACCTTCTATTCTCTCGAATCCTTCCCGGGCCGCCGCAATGTCACCCGGGAAGGGTTCACCCATCATGAATTTTCCGGTCCCGTACTGTTCCAGCGTTACGTCCGGAAAGCGGTCTTTCAGCGTCTTCGCCTCGCAGTAATCCCCTCGCTTCATGAACTGGCCCATGTAAACCCGCCAACCCGCTCCCACGGCCCTGGCGATCAACCCGAGCGCGGCCGTTGTCTTCCCCTTGCCATCTCCAGTGTAAACATGAACGCACCTCTTCATCGCAAAGTTAACCTTTATTCCGCTTTTTCCACGGCGGTGTATCCGGAAGCAGTGATTCAAATTCGCTTACAAGCCCCTCCTGGTACCCTCCGGCGTATCCCCCGCACAGAAATCTCTCATAAGCCTCTTCGCAGAACAGCTTCCACGAATCCTCTTCGCGGCCCGGTTTTACCGGAAAAAAACAAGCGCCGTTTTTTTCCGCGGCCGCCCGGTCCCCCGGCGCGTCGCCTATCATCAGAATCCTGTCGCCCCTGTACCTCCCGCCCGCGGCCGCCGCGATCTGCTCGGCTTTGCTTCCCATCTCCTGTCCTCCGATTGCCGACACGCAGTCGGTCAAACCGCTTCGATCCCATTCCCTTGTCAATGCCTCGAAGGGCGTCTGCGAAACGCATACCGCGTCCGAACCGGCCTTCAGCATCTCGAGGCCCTTAACAGCCCATTCAAAGGGCGGAACGCTGTCCACCACCCGCTCGACGTCCGCATTCACCTTCCTGCTCCATTCCAGGCAGGAGTAAAGCGTTTCATCATGCGTTTTTCGAACGGCCTCTTCAAGTGAAGGATTCCCAAGCGGCGCTCCGCCTGCCGTGAAATCGCGCAGGCTCCGGAGATCCGGCAGTTTCACTGCCGAGTTCCTGACCTCCGGCCTTTCGACAAGCATGTCAAAAGTAACAAGAAGGGCCGAAAACCTGTTCGACCCGCGCCATTGCGAATACAGATTCACGAACTCCGCCGTTTCCCGCACGTACCTCTCGATTCCTTCGAGATGCCAGTGCGTCACTATGCGAGGATGAAAGCATTCCTTCTGTTTCACTTCCATCGTATCGAACACGCATCCGTCCGAATCCACCGCGGCAAGGCTGTCATGCTTGCCTTCGAAACTCTCCAGTACTTTCTTCGCATCCTTCATCAGCTAATACTCTAAACTACTCCCCCCGATATACTCCCTCAATATCGACGTTCCCGGCACGTCCTTGTCCCCCGTTGCCAGGAAATTCAGAAGAAATTCCGTAAGCCTTCGCGCCTCCGCGTACTCCGCGTCCCAGGGCTTGATCTCCATAAGCAGAGGTTCCACCAGCGTCTTCAATACCGCGAGTTCGTAGTCCAGAGCCGAATTGAACGTGGCGTGCGCCTCTCCCTGATAGGGAAATATCCATGCCTTTTCCCCCGCCCTCACCGAAGGCCACATCCGCAGAGTTTCGAGGGCCGAATGTCCCCTGTACACATTGTCCCTTACGATGCGGCGCATCAGGCGGTTGTCCGTCGTGGAAAGCCTGTTGTGCGAATCCACGCGCAGTTGAGTAAGAGCGCTTATGTACACGCCGTACCTGGTTTCCGGCGGAATACGCTCGGTCACCGCCGGGTTCAGCGCGTGAATCCCTTCGACGATAAGAAGCCTCGTGCCGCCTTCTTCAAGCCTGATACTTTTTTTACCGCGTTCCCTCTGGCCGGTTAGAAAATTAAAACTGGGTATCTCGACTTCTCCGCCTCCCGCGAGTGTTCTGAGATGCTCGTTAAGAAGCTTCGTGTCCACGGCGCCGATCCGCTCGAAATCGGGCCTGCCTTCGCTGTCTTTCGGTGTTTCGTCGCGGGAAACAAAATAGTCGTCAACGGACATTGCCGCCGTCTTCAGTCCCTTGACTGCCAGGTGAGTCCCGAGCCGCTTGGCGAACGTGGTCTTGCCCGCGCACGAGGGCCCGGCCACCAGGACCAGTTTCACCGAATCGGACGACTCCGCCACCGCGTCGGCGATATGCGCAAGCTTTTCCTCGTGAAGCGCCTCCGCCGTCCTGATGAATTCGCCTATTCCCCCCTCGGCGATTATCTCATTCAGCCGCCCGACGGTTGTCACCCCCAGTATCCGCCCCCACTCCTTGTGCTCCTGGAATATCCTGAACAGGTGCGGCTGATCGTTAAACGGGGCGAGCCCTTCCGGTTGGCGCCGGTCCGGCAGGTGCAGGACAAATCCCGGCGAGTACGGCACAAGTTCAAACAGTTTCAACACCCCCGTACCCGGAGCGAGAGGCCCGTGAGCCAGGTCAGAGAAATCCCGGCACCGGTGAATAACGACCCTCGGCGGATTCCTGTATTTCAGCAGGTTCAGCTTGTCGGTCTGCCCCGAGTCCCTGAACTGACGCACGGCGTCGGCGTATGAGATCTTATGTCGTTCGATAGCCAGGCGGGCGCGGACAAGTTCCCGCATGGTCTCCGCGACATTTTCGATTTCTTCCTTCTTCGCTCCCTCGGCGCCCCCTCCCGGACGAAAGGTGCAGTAAAGCCCCGGCCCTAGTGAATGCTCTACGCTGAAAACCGCTTCCGGGTAAGCCTGTTTCACGGCCATAGCGAGAAGAAAACACAGCGATTTTCTATAGACCCGCCAGCCGTGTGAATCCGCCATCGTCAGGAACTGCACTTCACAGTTAACGGAAAGCGGGTACGACAGTGAACAGAGGTCGTTGTTCACGAGAGCCGCGATGAACGGCAGACCCTCCCGGCTTGCGTTTTTTCCGGCGAAAGACCCCACGGGAGCACCGGTTTCACACTTCCGTTCCGGTCCCCCGGCAACTTTAACGGTTATCGCCGGCATTTTCTACTGCTCCTCCGGAACCAGTACCACCGCGTCTCGCGCGTTGTTTTCCGGCCTTGAATCTTTCTCATTCTGCAGTACGGCGCGATAACGCGCCCGCATGGGCCGATTCTCATCGTAAAGCGCCATATCCACGGGAAATGCGGCCGTCATCGTTTCACCTTTCTCTATGTCGAAAAACTGCGCCGTCCTCCAGACACCTTCGATCTCCACCTCCAGTACCGCGCTTCCCACCCTCTCCGTGCCGCGGTTCTGCAGGCATATCTCCGCCGCGTATTCTCCGGCATCTTCATCCTTCACTATTCTCATGTCGCCGGCAGCCACGTCGTATATGCCTTCGACGTCTCTTTCAACCACCCGTTGCGCGTTCAAAACCCCTTCGCCGAACACATCGTCTCTTCCTCCAGCCCCCGCGTCGTCGCAATTGGCAAGAAGTATGGAAACAGCCTTCTCGCCGCTCATCACCTTTTCCGAACCCAGAAGCATTGCCAGCATTCCGCTTACCAGCGGCGCCGCCGCGGACGTACCGGAAAAGTCCGTGTTTTCATCCCCGGTCCACGCCGCGAGCAGGCCCAGGCCCGGCGCCGATATGTCTACATCCGCCCCGATATTTGCAAAGTATGGATGCCGTCTCGCCGCGTCCACGGCCGTTACCCCAACCACGTTTTCGTACCCGGCCGGGTAACAGACTCCCACTGCGCTGTCATTTCCTACCGCGGCCACGACCGGTATCCCCCTGTTCCATGCCAAGGTAACGGCTTCTTTCAGCAGGTAGTTGTCCCCGTAAGTACCAAGGCACAGATTTATCACGTCCGCGCCACGCTCGACCGCTTCCACAATGCCTTTGGCCACCGTAAAGGCGTCACCGACGCCTTCGTCCGAAAGCACCTCTATGCTGAGTACGTCGCTGGCCGGCGCAATTCCGGCAATTTCCTCCCAGGCTCCGAGAATGAGCGAAGCCACGGCCGTCCCGTGTCCCGTGAAGCTTTCGCCTTCCGTTTTTACACCGCCGGATAACTTTACCCGTGTAACACGTTCCGCCGGAATTCCCGCCTCCACGCTCACGCCGGTATCGAGCACTGCCACGGTTACTCCTTTGCCCCAGTCTCCGTTCTTCTCTACCCCGAGCCACTTGAGAGCATGGGCTCCGAAAGCCGTATGCACCCCTGCGTCTGTTGCCCTGTTTCCGCCGGGCGGCTCCGGCACAAGCACGTAGTAATTGGCGCCCCATTCAAGCGGCTCCGGCCCCAGTAAGGCCGCCTCTTCCGGCGTCATGCCTTCAGGCAGACGGATTCTAACGGAAAACCGGAGTTCCGACTTGTCGAGCACCTCCACGCCGGCGTCTTCGGCCCGCGAAATGAAACGCGCCCTGTCCTCGGAATCTGCAAAGCTGAGAAGCAATTCATCCGGTATGAAATCCGGATTATCCCGGGCGTAAGCCTTCGAACCCGCTTCACCTTTTTCACCCGCACCCCGCGCCTTTGTCGGTACTCCCGGCCCAGTCCTTCCTTTGCTCCCCGCACCCCCCGACGGTTTCCCGCCCGAATGCGGCAAAATATCCTCTTCCGCATACGCCGGTCCTGAAGCTTCAATTGCGACCGCCCGGGCGCGTTTCTGTTCCGCGGTGTAATTTACCGCAATCGCCCAGACGGCCGCCGCGGCAATGACGCCCACGCAAACCCATATTCCCCTTTTCAGGTGTCTATTGAAGTGCATGAAAAACAATGCCGGGGACGCCGGCGTAATCGCATACGTCTCCCGTTTTCAGGCCGTGGAGTGTTCAGAGTTCCAGTTCCAGGATGTACACCGACTTGTCGGAACTGCCGGCGGCGATGCTTGTCTCGTGCGGGTGAAACCTTACGCAGGAAAAACGCTCGTCGAACGACTCGATGTTAAGAAGCTCTTCACCCGAAGACAAGTCCCATATCTTAACACTGTGATCCCAGCACGCCGATGCCGCGTACTTTCCGCATGAACTCACATCAACGCCGTAGATGCTGAAATTATGCCCTTCGAAAACCTGCTCCGTCTCGCCTGTCTCCACGTTCCAGAGACGCAGAGTGTTGTCCCTTGAACCGGTCACCAGTCTCTTCCCGTCGGGACTGAAACGAACGCTCGTCACGCCTTCACCGTGTCCCTCCAGGCTTTTTATGAGTTTGCCGTTGATGTCCCAGATCCGGGCTGCATTGTCGTCACCTCCCGAAGCAACCAGTTTGCCGTCGGAGCTGAAACTTACCGCGAGCACCGATCCCCATTTCTTTTCGCTGAATGTTCGCGTTTCACCGGAATTCTTTATTCCGCGAACGGTTATTCTGCCTATATCCACGGATACCACCAGGTAATCGCCCTGCGGCGAAATATCCATTCCGGTAATGCCTCCCTGTCTTTTCAGCTCGAAACCCCATTTCTTTTCGCCGCTTCCGGCGTCCCACATTGCCAGAAAACCCAGCCCGTCCGCCGCGTATACATTTTGGCCGTCCGGCGAAAACACCGCCGCGGTAACGCCCATTTCACTGAACTCGGACCTCCACAGTTTCCTGCCGGAATTCCACTCCCACATCACCACCGTCCCGTCGTCCGAGCCCGAAACAATCTGCTTACCGTCCGGACTTATCGGCACGGCGTTCACCTCCCCCTCGTGCCCCGTAAGCTTGCGCCGTCCCTTTTCCGCTTCGGTGCTTTTCGCGTCCGTGCCCGCCAGTACCGCGGCGCGGCCTATGGATATCGTCCTGGTCTTGCCGGCGCTTCTCTTCAACTCGGCAATTTCGTGATCCAGTGACAGGCGGTCCTTGATCTTTATAATTGTCGTCTCTTCGGAACCGGCGCTGGTCTCGTCCGCCGTAATGCACGATCTCAGCCATTCTTCCAGGTCGGGATATATCTTGCGCTTTTCCGCATCCCCAAGCGATGCCGCTGCACCGTCGAAAGCTTCAAAAAAAGCACTGCTCTCCAGGGCCACGAACTGGTCCAGCGACTTAGTCGCCCCCGCCTCGCCGAACTGCTCCACAAGCCACTCCTGCTCCGGCGGGTTGAGCTCCTGGTCGGCGGCTACGGCCCAGAAAGCGCAGGCATACAGAAAGCTCTGCGCATTCTCAGAAAAATCCTTCGCGTGAAACGGTGCATGTACACTCATCTTTAGCCCTCCTTTGGACTTGAGAATACTACCTTTACCCCCGTGCCCATGCAACGCAAATCTCCCCGAATCATACCGGCAAAACCGCCCGAAGAACCCGGTATTGAACACCCCCCGGCTCCCGCGCTATCATGCTCCCCGTCTAACCAAACGGGGAGTACCGCAATGCACATAGTCGAACCCTCAACCGCCGCCCCTTTCTTCAAGTACCTTCTCATGCTCATAATGGGTGTTCAATCTCCCCGGCCCGCCTCGCCGCCCCCTCACTCTCTTCGCGACTGTGTCGGCCCCCGGCCCGTCGCCTACGTCGAACTCAATCTCCACGAGCTTCGGCGTACTGCGCACGGCCTGCCGGAACTCCGCGAAGCAATACTCGCCGGCCGCACCCCGGCCGCCGCAGTAAAACACGCCTCCCGAAGCATTGCCGGACAAATCGACAGCAAACCCGAACTTGTCCTCAGGCTCTTCCGTGGCACCCGCCGCATCGGATTCTGGATTCTCGGGTTCGGCGAAGATCCCGAAATGGTCCGGCTTTTTGCCGTCTTCGACCGCCGCCCCGGCAATCCTCTCCTGCCGGATCTCGTTGCCGATTCACTGCGGGAGAATACCGGCGGGCACACGGCGCTCAACTATCGCGGAGTCGAGTGTCACCGTTTTCGCGGCGATGACTTCAGCATATGGATCACCGAGTACAACGGCAGAATAGCCGTCGGAACTGATCTGTTGTCCGTACAGTCTTTCATTCTCCGCTCAAAGGCCCTCGCCGAAAATCCCGCGGGCGCTCCTGCAGACGCCGTTGGGGCGATTGCCCGCGCACAGCTCGACTGCGGCAGATTCCTTAACACCATCATGCAGACAATCGGCAGTTACGACAGGGACGAGTTTTCCGTAATCTCCGCCTTCTTTGACTTTCCGGCGTGGAGACAACTGCGGCTGACCGTGAATGCGGAACAGGCGGTGCTGGCCGCGGATATCGAACCGCACAGCCGTACAGCCGAAATCCTTCAGCCTCGAGCACAGCCGACGCCACTGCTCAAATGTCTCACTCCCGATACCGGCGCCGGGGTTGTTGCCGCCCTCAAGGACCCGTCGCTTCTCTGGACACATATAGGCGCCTCCATGGATTACCTCGGAACCGTTGAAGAGGAGCCTGACATGCGCGCCGAATTCGAACGCGAAATAGAACAGGAACTGGCGATCGATATCGAAAAAGACGTTGTCGCTCACCTTGCCGGCGGCGGAGTCCTTATGCCCAGGGTTCCCGAACAGACTCATCAACTGGACCGCGCGTTCTGTGTCGTCGCCCAGGCCCGCAGTCCCGCCGCCGCCGAAGCCACCGTCACAAAGATGATGGCCTCTATTCTGCCCGATCTCGCCGCCGGAGTGGTCCGGGGCGATGCAAAAACATGGTCCGTCGAGGAGGAATTCAACTTTGCGCTCTACGGAGCCACGGTGCTCGTCGGGCCCGACTCCGAGCCCTACAAGGCGTTTTCGATCCAGTTTAACGACCTGGTCGGGAACCGTTCCGGTTTTTCTTCGGAACTTGCCGACCGTTACCCCGGTGCGCTCGCCTGGCTTGTGCTAAACCCTTCACTTTTCTGCAAAGACCTTAACGCGCGCCAGTTGACCGCAGGCCTGGCTTCCTCTGAAAACGGTCTTCTTCTCCGGATCGATTACGACCTCGACAACCTGGCAGGCGTTGCCGCCGCCATGCTTAAGCGGCGCCGGAGCCTGGCCGACCTCAAGCTTCTTGCCACGGCCTGCGACCGGTACATGACGGACTACGGCAGGTATCCGCCGTCGCTCAAAGACCTGGTAAGCCACGTCCGCGGCGATCCCGCGGTACTCGTTTCTCCCGTGACCGGCAAACCGTACGTCTACAACAAATCCCTTGTGGGGATGACTGCCGGCACCGTTGCCGACAGGGGCGGCAAGATCCTCGCGCACGATGTCCCCGCCGAAAGCGCAGGCGGATGCGCCGTATTCCTGAACGGCCGCGCCGTGTTCATGGAACAGGACGCTTTCAAACGCGCCCTTGAAACCATGAAGTAGCCCGGACCAAGGGGCTACCCACAAGACGTGGGTGTGGGATAATATTGCTGAGTCTGATTTTGTAACAGTAAGGGCGAAGCACTGTAAGCCTGACTGCTATCTCAGACTCCGGTGGACTGGTTTTCAGGATACTGAATGTCTTTCTCTTCCTTGAGCGTATGGCAATATACTTCGTGACCGGTGTCAAATGAACGTCAGGCTCCAGATAGATTTCTTTCGGCACAACTACCAGATCACTCAGCACTACAGCGGCTGCCGTTTCTCGGTTCTTGGATGTTCTTTTGACATAAGCCTCTGCTCCATCAACATCGGACTCGACGGTTCCTATCAGTCGAAGACCATAGTATGGATTCTTCGGATCGTCTGTGTGGACATAAACGACTTTTTTCACCTTTCCGTTTCTGCCACGGAGTGACAGTCTTACATTCAAAGTTGTATTCGAACCGGGGGCTATGCTCTGCTGCCCGAGTTGTGTCGATGCTCCACAGCAGCCGCGTACCTTCTTGATCTCAAGCGGCGCACTTCCAGCGTTCTTCAAAACAAAAACATGTTCAACATGATTCCGATTCGTCACTTGACCGAAGTCAAAGATCGGATGATCACAGGCGATTATCGGAGCGCCGGTCTGGGCCCCCTTGCCGTGCGCCGAGGAGCCCCATGACAAAGCGAAAAGAAACAATGAGATTGCGGAGACAGTTATTAACGACGGAATCGTTGCGGCATGAGGATCGCAGGAAGACAGTTTCATTTAATGGTATAGAAATGGGATGGCAAATGGCTCTTTTTCAGTTTTTCATACATCTTGTTGTATCGACCAAACATATCATGTCCCACGCCGGGCGCTCCTTTTGCACCCACCAAATCGCTATAGTCAAGATCGGTACTGTAGAAATATTTATCCCCAACCTTCTTGAATACGCCGCCACCAAAAAACATCCAGCCGTCTTTCGGTGATGTGAGACTTTCGCGCCGATTGAACACATAAACATACTCTTTGCCGCGCCATTTCCTTTTTGCTGTACATAGCACGGTGACCTTTGGACTTTGCTTCGCTCCAAGCAGCCAGGGCCGTGGATCCGGATTCTTCACAGAATACCCTCTGTCATTCATCTCTCTCCTGCCGCCCGCATCTGCATATGTATGTAACGTTCTCACATCTTTAGTGACCAGTGCATGCAACTGCAACCGCAATGCATTTATCGGGGACGTCACATCACTGGGAGCAGGATCAGAAACATTGAAAACCACTGGTGGGTCCAGGATCTCCGCACGGTATTCTTTGACCCATGCTTCCCAAGTGTCGATGCGAACCCCTCTTTTCATTTGATCAGAAGTCTCAGCAAACTCGACGAATTCTTTTTCATCTGCCCCCATCTTCTTCATTTCGCGCAACATCCATTTCTCGGCATCTTGTTCCATTTTCTCCACTTCTTTGGGGCTGTATCCAACCGAGATTACAAAATTCGTTGATGCTTGTGCCCATGATTTCCCGGCAGAATTGACGGCAGCGCATCTGTAGTAATATCGTGTCCTTTCTGCCAACCCCATTATGAGTTTGGAAAACTTACCAATCCCTTGCGAATCCAGCTTCACGGAATTCGCCCATTGTGCTTCGTTGGTGCCACCGTCTTTCTGCCCCCAGTAAATGATAACCCGCGGATCATTGCCGCCGGTACTGACGACCTTTCCATGCAGCTCTGCCGTATGCCCCACGCAAGACGCGCCGTCACCGTTCGTAACCTCGGCGACATCAGCGGCATAAGAGTTAAAGGCCGGAACTAACAAAGCGATCAGCACATAAATCAGCTTCACAATGTTGTTATGCATTTGCTACACTCCTTGGATAATCCTCACATGCATAAATTGACGGTTTCAGTCGCGGGCGGCGGATCATCGGGCGCCAGTTCGTAACTCTTCGGCCTTCTCATCCCAGGAAGGCGCCACACTAACGTCAGTCTGCTTTGTTGAGTTTCCGTTAGCTTATTCTGCAATCCTATCCTGCTTCCCCTTTTACGCTTTTGCATGTTGCCCCTTATCTGGATTCGCATTTCGCCAAGAATCCAACCAATCACCGGAGTCGTTCTCGGGACCCTCAAGTCCACTAGTCCTAAAATAAGCGACCTTTTAAAACAATGATCCTCACAAGTGACTTTTCCACCGCTGAACGATCCGGTTCAAGAGTTTATGCGGCTTCTCACAGGCAAAGAGCGGCCGGTAAGGGCTTTTGTCGGATGAAGCGCCGGTCCAGTCCTCGGTGGCAACCGTTTCGGCACAGACCTCGCCTGTATT
>JAWODU010000002.1:0-12813 GCA_046483125.1 Kiritimatiellia bacterium | reverse complement strand
AAATCACGCTTGTATGAGGACTAGGTCTGTGGACCAGGTGTTCCTCCCCTCCCATCTTAATCCCAATCTTAATCTATCACTCTTAATCGACCCGCTTAGTCGCCACCCTTTCCGCCGCCGCCGCGGCGGACGCTTACACTTAACCGCCAAACTTAACCGATTCCTGCTCAACAACTACGGCCAAAGCGGGTCGAGTAAGCGTAAACGAGTATGTGCGGGGACTAAGTGTCCCTTCTCCCGCAATCTTAATCCCAATCTTTATCCCAATCTTAATCTCCCCTTCCGTGCTCTGTCCTCCCGCACAAAGAACAATCGCGGTCTATCCCCGTGCCTGTTCACGCGTGTGGTTCAGGAGGCGTTCGCGGAGGTTGGTTCGCCGCATTCTGATCTTGTTGTTGGCGATGGCCATACCGACCGCCTTGTACGATCCCACAAGGCAGACCAGCTTGCGGCCGCGGGTTATTGCCGTGTAAAGAAGGTTGCGCTGTAACAGTTTGAAATGCTGTGTGGTCACCAGCAGGACGACAGCGGGATATTCGCTTCCCTGGGACTTGTGTATGGTGGAGGCGTATGCGTGGACAAGTTCGTCGATGTCCGAGGACCCATATTCAATCAGCCTGCCGTCGTAATCCACGGTAATTGTCTGATCCTCGGGATCGACCTTTGCGATTATGCCGACATCCCCGTTGAATACTTCCTTATCGTAGTTGTTCCGAATCTGCATCACGCGGTCGTCTTTGCGGTATTTCCTGCCGAAACGGGACACCTCAGGCCCGGCCGGGTTGAGTTCCTCCTGGAGAATTTCGTTGAGATTGTCCGCGCCCAGCCTGTTCTTGCGCATGGGAGTGAGTACCTGGACGTCCTTTTTCGGTTCAAATCCGAAGCGGGCGGGAATACGTTTCGCTGCCAGCTCCAGCACCCGCTGTATGGCCTGTTCCGGGTCCCGTACTCGGACAAAATAGAAATCCGAATCCTCGCCCGTTTCAGGCAAAACCAGTTTTTCCCCGCGGTTGACCCGGTGGGCGTTCTGAACGATCCAGCCCCTGGATTCCTGCCGGAAAATCCGTTCAAGCCTGGTGCAAGGTATGCGGTCGGATCCGATCAGGTCGCGGAGAACGTTGCCGGGCCCAACGCTGGGCAGTTGATCCACGTCGCCTACCATGATGAGGCAGGCGTGGCGGGGCAGGGCGCCGATGAAATGGTTCATGAGATGAATGTCTATCATGGAGACTTCATCCAGGATAAAAACGTGGCCGGTAAGGGGATTGTCAGGACCGTGCTCAAAACGGTGCACGTTCGGCAGGAACTTGAGAAGCCGGTGAATAGTCCCGGCACGGTGACCGGTTGCTTCTTCCATTCTTTTTGCGGCCCTGCCCGTGGGAGCGGCCATGTGCACTTCAAGCTTTCGCGCCGTGAACACGTCGGCCAGGGCCTTGATTATGGTGGTCTTGCCGACTCCGGGCCCGCCGGTTATGATAGAAATCCTGGCTGAGAGCGCCATTTTCAGCGCTTCAGCCTGCATGGGCGCGAATTTGAGGCGCATCTTCTTCTCAGCCCAGGGCACGGCCTTGACCGCGTCGATGGTCTTGAAACCGGCGGGAGTCGCGAGGAGGGCGCTCAGACCGCGTGCGACGTTCTCTTCAGCCGTGTGCAGAGCGGTGAGGTATATCTTCCCGTCTTCCTTAACGAGAGTTCCCCTGGCGAGTTCGCGGGAAAGGGCTTCAGAGAGTACCTCAACCGGGATATCGAGCAGGGCCTGGGCTTGAAGCAGGAGCTCCGGTTCGGGACTGTAACAGTGTCCTTCATCCGCAAGTGTGCGCAGAACGTAGGCTACGCCGGCGCGCGCTCGAACCACTGATTGAGGCGGGATACCCACGCTGAGAGCCACAGAGTCGGCGGTTTTGAAGCCGACGCCCCACACGTCTTCGCAGAGCCGGTAGGGGTTCTCGGTTATAATGGCTATTGCCTGAGTTCCGTACTGCCTGTAGATACGGGAAGCCTGGCTGGTTCCGATTTCGTGACTCTGGAGGAAGATCATTATATCCCGAACGGACTTCTGTTCGTCCCATGAATTCTTTATCAACTGTCTGCGATGGGGGCCGATGCCTTCCACTTCTTCCAGCCTCCTGGATTCCTTTTCGATGATCCTGATGGTGTCGTCCCCGAAAGCCTGAACCAGCCGTTTGGCGTTGACTTTCCCGATTCCCTTGATGATGCCGCTGCTGAGGTATCTCTCAATACCTTTAGCCGATGACGGCACGACGCAGGTTATTGAGGCGGCCTGGAACTGATTGCCGTGTCTGGGGTGTCGAACCCATCTGCCGAGTGCTTTTATTGTTTCCCCAACCCAGACCGCAGCGCAATTGCCGACGACCGTAACCGTATCCCTGCCGCCGGCCGGTCGGACGGCGCAGACGGTATAGCCCGTTTCTTCAGACCGGAATATGATGTTTTCGATCGCCCCCGTAAGCTCTTCGGGCTCACTGTCCGATACCGGCCGGTTGCCCGGTTTCCTGTCGGGTGATTTAACTGACGGCTTCATTTCTTTACACACTCCGCGAGAGAAGGCTCCGACAACAGCGATGCCGCATAAAGGTAGCCGCGCTTGAACTGATCCAGGGAAAACCATTCGTTGGGAGCGTGGGGATTGTTGCTCTCGCGGCCGAAGCCGGCAATCAGCGGGGCGGCTCCCGATATGTCGGCAAGCGCGGCTATTATCGGTATGGATGCTCCTTCCCACAGTAAAACCGTTTCGGTCTTCGAGAGTCTGTTCAGTATGTCCCGGGCCTTACGCGCCAGGGGGGAAGAAGGATCAAGCTTCAAGGCCCCTCCGGCGCTTCCCTTCTCGGAAATATTCAGATGAAGACCGTCGGGAACGCGTCCGCGCAGATGCTCTTCGATTGCCTTAAGGCATTTTCCCGGAGATTGCCCGGGGACCAGCCGGGAAGTGATCTTAACGAGGGCCGTGGCGGGGATAATTGTCTTGACGCCAGAGCCGCCGTATCCGGCGTGAATGCCGTTGACGTCGATGCTTGGTCGGAACCCCGTCCTTTCCGCCGGCGTGAAATCCTTTTCCCCGGCAGAGGGGGGTACACCGGTTTCCTCGGCGTAGGCTTTTTCGTCGGCTCCCCCCGCGTTGGCCGCGCGCCGTTCATCGGGGGTGGGGCTCAACACGTTTTCGTAATAACCGGGCACGGCTATGGCGCCGTTATCGTCGTGAAGAGACGCGGCCAGTACTGCCATCTCGCGCGCGGGATTCGGAGCTTTCCCCCCGTGCATACCGGAGTGCAGGTCGTGGCGGGGTCCGCTGAGTTTTGCGGTCAGATGTACTATGCCGCGGAGACCCATGATCAGCGTGGGGGCGCCCGACTGGACAGTGTGGACGTCGGTTACGGCCAGTATGTCTGCGCCCAGCCTTTGCTTCCATTCCGCAAGGGCGCCGGCAATTCCTTCGCTTCCGCTTTCCTCCTCGCCCTCCACCACGATTTTAACCGAACAATCAAGATTGTTCTCTCCCAGAAGTGTTTCAAGCGCCTTGATTACGTAAAATATCTGGCCTTTGTTATCGACGGCTCCCCTGGCGTAAAGCCTGTCGCCCCTGAGCGAAGGCTCGAAAGGCGGCGTGTCCCATTCTTCGATCGGGTCAACGGGTTGTACGTCATAGTGTCCGTAAAACATGATGGTTGGTTTTCCCGGGGAGCCGGAGTGTTCCGCGAATACGACGGGTTTGCCGGAGGTCTGGAGAAGGCGGCTTTCGAGCCCGATCCCGGTCAGGTGACCGGACAGCCACTCGGCGCACTGGAGGCAGTCGCCGTGGCGGGACGGGTCGGTGCTGATGCTGGGGTAGCGAAGGAATTCTCCCCATTCCGTCAGAAACCGGTTTTTGTCGCGCGCAAAAGCCTGTTCAAGGTCTTTGAGCTTGTTGCGTTCCTGGGCCTTCACATTGTTTGTCTCCTTCACGGCGTCATCGTTCTGTCAAAGCTGACAGCAAACTTTCTGTCTAATTCGCTCTCTTGCAGGGTGTTGGCCACATCCTGGCTCTTTTCCCCGGTTTCAATACACTTAAACGCTTTCTTAACCGCCACCCTTTCCGCCGTGGCGGACGCACACCCTTAACCGACCTGCTTACTCGTCTTGTGCCAGCCGTTGCAACAGAGTCGTTTAAGCGTATACGTCCGCCGCGGCGGAGTGGCGGTTAAGTGTGCGATTAAGTGTCCCAACTCGTCCTACATCCATTTTTCATAGAACTTTTGGCAGTACCCCGTCATGGTACGGCTCTCCCCGCGCCGCAGGAGATGCGGCGCGGGGAGAGCAGGAATCCATAAGGCCTCATTATTGGATTTTTCTTTCCCATAATTGCGACACCATTCTGTATTGAGCAATTCGATTATTGAGTGTCGGTTTTGCGCGGGGTTGTGTCAATTCATATTAAACGGGTAAAAAGCAAACAATAGGGGTTGATAGTGCCTGAAGGAATGAAACCTGCTTCCTGCATGGACGGGGGAACTTCGATTCATTCTTGAACCCGGCGGAACTTCACCCCCCGGCGGTATCGAGTTTTCTACAGGCATTCGGGGATGCTGAAACAGCCGTGAAGGTACTGGTTATAGACGACGATAAAGGTGTACTTGAATCGGTGAGAGATATGCTCGCCTGTTATGACTGTGCGGTCGAGTGCGCCGAAAGTGCGCAAAAAGGTATAAAAATGGCGGAAACCGGCGAATACGAACTTGTGCTCGTGGATTACAAAATGCCGGAAAATGACGGAATCTGGTTCATGCAGAATGTCGATTTGCCCCGGGGAACAAAAACCCTCCTGATGACCGCCTTTGTCAATCGCGAAGTTATTAACAAGATGTTTTCATACGGGGCTTCGGGGTACATTGTCAAACCTTTCGACGGAAAAGAACTCCTGAGGCACGTTAAATTCCATTTAACAAGAGAATTTTGACGCCGCAATTCTCACTCTTGAGAAGGGCTCCATGCCGGCGATTCCCTCATACCGAAATCAGGCAGAGACTGGCATGGTTTGTGCTTCTTTATAAGCCGAAGTGAAAACAAACTGATTAAGAATTCCGAGAGTCGGTTACAAGGGCTGTGACGCCGGCTGGAGGATAAAAGGAACAGAGAGGGTGATACCGATGTCAGTATTGAACGATGTGCTGAGAGAACGGGAAAGCTGTGGAGTGCGGCGCCATGCCGAACGTATTCATCGTGCGCATTTTAAAATGCTTGAATACGCATTACTGACTGCGATCGGGCTGACTGCTTATGAGTACCATGTCATAATCCTAAACTTCATAAGGTTCCTGCTTAAAGCGTAGGGGCAGGCGATTTGCCGGGGGTCCGGCGGGCCGGAAGTAAGTCCGGCCCGCTTTTTTTAGCTTGAGACCGCATTGATGTGCCGCTACCATTACGTCCATGGGTGACGGAAATTTTAAAATTGCCATAGCGCCGGATTCCTTCAAGGGCACTCTTTCGGCTGTCGAAGCGGCTGAGTGCATCGAGCGGGGGCTGAAGAAGGTTCTCTCGGGCATTTCAGTACGAAAGATACCAATGGCCGACGGCGGCGAAGGTACGGTAAGCGCGGTTGTGCGGGCCACAGGCGGAAGAACCGTGAAGCGTACCGTCCGGGACCCCCTGGGCCGCAGGGTGAAAGCGGCTTTCGGCATAACCGGGGACGGGAAAACAGCCGTAATCGAAATGGCCGCGGCAAGCGGTATGGGTTTGCTCAAGCCGCGGGACCTCAACCCCATGAAAACCTCCACGTACGGGACGGGGGAACTGATGCGGGAGGCGCTGGAGATGGGTGTTGAGCGGATGCTTGTGGGAATAGGGGGCAGTGCCACCAACGACGGCGGCACCGGAATGGCGGCCGCGCTTGGGGCCCGTTTTCTCGGCGCCGGCGGCAGGCGCCTCGATCCCTGCGGGCGGGCCCTCGGTTCCCTGAAGGCAATAGATATAAGCGGTCTGGACCCGCGTATCGGAGACGTCAGGATCGAGGTGGCGTGCGATGTGGACAATCCCCTTACGGGGCCGCGCGGGGCGGCCCGGGTGTACTCGCCGCAAAAGGGCGCTACGCCGGCGATGGTTAAGAGGCTTGATGCGAATCTGAGGGTGCTGGCGAGGGTCATAAAAAAGGATCTCGGTATAGACATAGAGAAAGTACCGGGAGCCGGGGCGGCCGGGGGTCTGGGGGCCGGCCTGATGGCTTTTGCGGGAGGAGACCTGCGGCCGGGCGTGGATATAGTAATGGATATTGTGCGCCTGAAACAGCGGATCAGGGGGTGCGACCTGGTGATTACCGGAGAAGGGCGCACCGACGCCCAGACCGTTTACGGAAAGACTCCCGCGGGCGTGGCCAAAACAGCGGCCGCGGCGGGCGTGCCCGTGATAGCTTTTTCGGGCTCCCTGGGCAGCGGCGCTGAGAAAGTACACGATATAGGAATCGGAGCCCTGTTTTCAGCTCTTCGGGAAAACGTGGACGAAGAAGACCTTCGCAGGCGGGCGCCCGGCATGCTGGTGAGCTGTGCGGAGGAAACAGGGCGGGTGCTCGCCATGAGGTTCGGGCGGAAGTCGCGACTGCATCTGCGGGCGGGCAGAGGGGCGCCGAAAGGCGGGGAACGACGGTAACGGAAAGGCGCTATCATGTTCGAAAGAGAAATTAATCCACTTAACGTAGACAACGCGGACATAGTTGTGGGACTGGCTTCGTACAACGAAGCCGATGCCATAGCATACCCGACACTGCAGGCGAGCCTCGGTCTCAAAAAATACTACGGTGACAGGAAGTCGGTTATAGTAAACTGCGATAACCATTCGCCTGACGGCACGCAGGAAGCTTTTATGGGCACGGAAACGGAAGTGCCGAAGATATATGTTACCACCCCGCCCCAGATTCCGGGCAAGGGATATAATTTCGAGAACATGTTTCGAAAAGTATTTGAACTCGGGGCCGAGATCCTGATATGCCTGGACGCCGACCTGGAGAGCGTTACCCCTGAATGGATCAAGTATTTTGCGGACCCGGTGCTGGACGATTATGACTTCGTTAATCCGGTATATTCGCGGCACAAGTATGACGGTACGATAACGAACAACATCTGTTATCCCCTCGTGTACGGCCTGTTGTGCAGGAATATAAGACAGCCGATAGGCGGGGATTTTGCGATGTCGGCGGACTTCGCGAGGCACCTGATATGTCAGCCGTGGCACAGAACAACCGAGGAGTACGGTATAGATATTTTCATGACGATGAACGCGGTCCTGGGAGGTTTCAGAACCTGCAATACCGGTCTTGGTACAAAAATACACAAACCGAGCGCTCCCAAGCTGGGCCCGATGTTCATACAGGTCGTCAGCACCGCGTTTCGCATGGTGCTGGGCGGTTTCAGGCAGTGGAAAGACAGGTCCGACATTCAGGAGCCGGAATTGTACGGACTGAAGGATATGGACCCGCCGCAGGACCTCAGGGTGAACAGGGAAGCCATAGAACAGCAGGCGAGAGCGGGTTTCAGGCAATGCCGCCGGACGCTGGAAGCCTCGCTTGCCGGGGATCTTTACGGGCATCTCTGCCGGATGTTCGACGGCGGGACAATCGAAATAGAAGCCGAACAGTGGGCAGAAATTGTCTATGATATGATAAGCCGTTTTCGGACCGCGTACGACAGGGACGGGCTGGTGGAATCACTTAAGGGTCTTTATTTCGGCAGGGCCCTGTCCTTTATCAACAAGACCTGGGACTGGAGCAGTGAACGGGCCGAAGAGGAAATTCTGGCTCAAGCTGAGGTGTTTCACAAAAAACGCGGATATCTCATAGAGAAGCTCGAGGATTAAAAAACATCCGCGTCGTTGTCGATCTCAAGCGAGAGGGGCCCTGTTTCGCGGCGCGTTTCCACGAGGAGAGGCAGTAACTGTTTGGCCACTTTTTCCGAGTAGAGCCGTACGAGCCCTTCCGTCGTTTCAGGACCCAGAACAACGAGCAGAAGGAACGTGGACGCGATACAGCGTATGAAGATGCTGGTTTTCTCGCCCTGGTGAAAAATGGCATGGAATTCCTGCTCGCCTATCAGAGACGCGAGCTCACGGGTGGCTGAAAACGATCCGGCAACCAGTGCCGCGACGGTTTGAAGTGATTCGTCATCTTCGTCGGCCACATAAGCCAGGATATTGCCTCCGCTGTCGGTAACCAGGGCAGTCCCGGCGTCCGTGTCCTTCTTAAGCTTGTCGAGAACGCGATGGATGGCCCGGCTCTGTTCTTCGTTCAACGTCTGGGCGGACATCTCTTTATCCTCTGCTGTTTATTCACCTTTGGCGGCTGTCGCGGCCCGTGAGCCGACGTTTTCTTTGACGAACTGCGCGATTACCATTTTGCATACTGCGTTGAGTGTATCCTGTACGCCTTCCCCTTCGGTGGCAATGGATTCAAAGCAGGGAGCTTTTTCCTCACCCTGATTGAGCATGAAATCCATGTATTCAGTCGGCGCGATGTCGGGAAGGTCCCGCTTGTTGAACTGGAGCACGTAGGGGATGCTGTGCAGGGATCTTTTGTAAGTGTTGAGATTGTCCTGAAGATTCTGGAAACTTTCGGCGTTATGTTCCATTTCGCTCCACTGAGAATCGGCCACAAACACGAGCCCGTCCACGCCGGTCAGCACAATACGCCTGGTCTGGTTGTAGATGGGCTGGCCGGGTACCGTGTAAAGCTGGAACCGCGACACGAAACCCTTTATCGCGTTTGATCGCAGGGGCAGGAAGTCAAAATAAAGCGTGCGGTCCTCCTGCGTGGAGAGCATCGTCATTTTGCCTTTTGAATCATCGGGTATCGCGGAATGAAGGTACTCGAGGTTGGTCGTTTTTCCGCACAACGGGGGGCCGTAGTAAACGATCTTGAAGTTTATCTCTTTTTTCTGAAGATTGACAAACGACATGATTCCGGCTTCCGGTAATTATTCGGGACTTGATCCTTAAGGGTTCTGTATCTGCAAAGTCACCTAATACTGCTTTGCGCGGGTCTGATCAAGCTAAATCTCTATTTGTGTCGGTAACATGTGATTTGTCCGGTGGTTTTGGTATGTGATCTGTCCGGTCGATTGACCGAAGGTACTCGCCAAAGGAGGGCGAATGATGAGCGAGTATCTTCGGTCCGCGGTAGATCGGGCTATGAAAATACAGGAAGTGATCATGCGAGCGATGAGAGGAGAACTGCAGTGGTTTGAAGCGGCGGAGATAATCGGGGTGAGTTGCCGGATGATGAGACGGATAAAGGGTCAACAAAGGGAACAAAGGGTCAAACAAAGGGTCAACAAAGTCATCCATGAAAAGTGAAGTCAAGACGTAATCCCCCTGCTCCATGTGAAAGCCTTTTTCCTGGCTTCACTGGACGACCGTTGCGTTACTGAAAACGTTGGCGGCATCAATTACTGACCCGGTTGAGTTTGTGTCATCGGTCTGTTGACCGGATTTGTATGACAGTGCGGTCTCATGTTCCAGTCATCCATCTGGGCTTTCTCCGCACTTGCGGAGGCCATAGTCATATTGGGTATAACAGCCGGGCGGCTACTCAGACCTTTGAGCTTTCAATCGCCGAAGCGAAAGGCTAGACCCTGGTGTCGAGCCTGATCCCGGCAACCCGGATCCGACAGACCGAATCTTCGCACTCAGATCGGCAATCATGCCTGTCTATTCAGTCAGCATGATTTATCGGAACCGAGAAACATTTCCGGTTTGTATTCTTCTCCTTTCCTCCAGATGCCATGCATCACGGAGATAATCTTACGTTGTGTGTTCAGTCTGGCGCGTGTGGCATTACGCGTAATCCGACACGCATTTTCGAAGAACACACGCACTTCATTCTGCCGCTTTATACGCATCGCGGCCAGGAAAGCACGATAACTCATTGCTTTGAGTTCGCTATTGCCTTCACGATCAAGCCGTTTGAAACGCAGCGGTTTACCGTCGCTGGTCCGATCAGTGATCCCCAGCTGGCAGTATCGATACAGATGGGATTTACGGCTGAACCGATGAGGCGTCTGTATATATGCATCAAAGATCAACGCTCCAACATCACCGACTCCGGGTATTTTCTTGAATTCGATGATCTCAGGATATTTTCGGGCCAGGCGCAAGGCTTCTTCTAAAGACAACTCCTGCATTCTCAATGCGGAATCCAGCAACACATACAACCTTGAAAGCTGGTTGCGTATCGTCTTCTGCTTTACAAGGGCAAGGAAGTCGTTCCGCTTCTCGGGATGATATGGCACAGTACCTTCAACATCGGGAACACCCCAGCTCCGGAACTTGGCTTTGAGCTTCCGCTTCAGTGTAGACTCCTGCTTCCGGAAATCGATGTACTATTGTACAGTCGCCTTGAAGACAGCTCGCTCATTTTCTTGCGGATGATATACCCGCTTCAGTTCGTTCAGTCTCAGCAACCGGCACAACTGCCGGACATCAACTTTATCTCCTTTCATGGCGTTCTGGCTGATGGAAGGGTTCTTCTTAGGATCGGCTATCACAACCTCATCGACATAGGGCCTGATGGTCTGCGCTATCCAGTATGTCAGCGGGCCTTCTTCTATGGCCAGTTGCTTCTCTTGGCCTTCGACCCCTTTTACATGACGAACCAATTCCTTCTCCGAGGTCTTGAACCTCCAGGAATGCTGGAAATCCCCTCCTGCATTCATGTTGCCCAGTACACAATTTCTTGCATGCGCATCTATGGCCATGTACACGTTCCTCTTACTCATAGCGGACGGTCCTCCTTTCTGTTTAAGTGCCGCTGTTTTTAATAGCACTATATCAGAATTAAGGTCGTCCGCTTTTCATATATCTCAGTCCTCGCATTTCTGCATTGTCAGGAGGAGTGTAGTTGAAGATATTGCGGGATGCCGAGAAAACCGCGAATTGAATATGAGGGTGCGGTGTACCACGTGATGAACCGTGGGGACCGTGGCCGGAAAGTCTTCAAGGATCCCCTGGACTACGATCTCTTTGATAAGGCAACCGAACAGGTGTGTGAACGTACAGGCTGGAAGATACACGCGTGGGCTTTGCTGCCCAATCATTTCCATTGGCTGGTGGAGACACCGGAAGCGAATCTTGTTGCGGGGATGAAATGGTTTCTCGGAGCGTATTCCCTGCGATTCAACAGGCGGCACGGACAACGCGGGCATGTGTTTCAAGGACGCTACAAAGCTTTGCCTGTCGATGCGGAGTCCGAAGGATATTTCGACACCCTCAGCACGTATATTCACCTTAATCCGGCCAGGGCGCATATGCTCGGGAAAGACAAACCGTTTGATCTCGGCACATACCCTTACAGCAGCTACAGTCATTACGTTGGGCCGAAGATCAAAAGGCCAAAGCGGCTGGAGGTAAGGCGAGTGTATGGAAGCCTCGGTTTGGAGGATGACAGCCGGGCGCGCAGAAGGTATGCGCAGTACATGAGAGACCGCGTATACTCGCTGGGCAAGGCGGAAGGCAGAAGGGCGTACTGGGAGGAGTGGCAGTCTATCCGTTACGGGTGGTATCTGGGAACAGACACATTTAGAGAGAAACTGCTCGGCAAACTCAGCGAGACGATCAGCGGCAGGCAGAGACGGTCATACAGCGGCAAAGCGGTAAGGCTCCACGATGAACGGGAAGCAGAGCGCATAGTGAAAAGAGGCCTGGAGGTGGCGGGGGTAAAGGATTGCGAGCTTGAAGGGATGGCAAAAGGGCATGAATTGAAATGTCTTCTTGCCGCGGAATTGCACAAGCATACAATGGTTAATTCGGGCTGGATCAGTGAGCGGTTGTCGATGGGCACGCCGGCCAACCTGAGCAGGCACCTGAAAGAGGCGGCATCGAACCAGAAGCGAAGTATTACAGCACTGAAGACAAAGCTCAAAAAGAAGTTATGCTGAAATGCGAGGACTGACCCTTCAGATGACCCTTCAGAGACCCTTCAGACGTTTCCGGCGGCGTAGAAGCGGGTCTTCTGAGAAGCAGATTGAGGATCGAACCACCTGGTCCTGTGGGTTGTGAGATTCGCGTTTGTGGTGTGAACGAGCGACCAGTCGCCTTTTACGAGATCGGTGCGGGCGAAAATGTCGAGATTGTTTACGTAGTTGTCGGGGCAGGCGATATTCACGGCCACGCCCCCGGAAACCGGCTGTAGGGAAACGGCGTCGAACTTAATGTGAATAAATCCGCCGCCGTCATATTGCCCGTCCCCGTCTGTGTCGGGATTATGCGGATCGGTGTTCTGCTGAAACTCTTCAAGATTTGTGAGGCCATCCACGTCGGGGTCTCCTAACTTGTCGCCATTATCCTGAGGATTGAGATTGTAAGTATTTTCCCAGCAATCCGGCATGCCGTCGGCGTCCTGGTCGGGAGGATTGGTGACCGTGATATCGGCGCCGGAAAAGCTTTCGGTGAGATAAAGGGGATTTGCCGCATAACTGCCCGCGGCCTCCCAGCATTCATTAGACCGGTTACCGTCCTTGTCGATATACGCAAAGAGCCAGTAGTTTGAAAGAGTGGGCAGGTTTGTAATGCTGTAACTGCCGGGAGATTCGAGTTCTACGCTGTTTTCCGCAGGCCAGAGCGCGTCATGGGTATTTGCCGCAATGCGAACGGCGCCTGTCTGTGGACCGGAATAGATGATTGAGCCGGAAACAGCCGCCGGGAACGAAGCGGGATCGGCGGGGTCCGTTCCGGCATCGACTTCGGCCTTCTCCCCCGTGCCGTCCCCGTCGGAATCCGCGCTCAGATCGCTAGTCCCCAGCAATGCCTCCTGGCCGGCGTCAAGACCGTCTCCGTCCTGGTCGA
>JAWODU010000059.1:0-27834 GCA_046483125.1 Kiritimatiellia bacterium | reverse complement strand
AATACAGGCGAGGTCTGTGCCGAAACGGTTGCCACCGAGGACTGGACCGGCGCTTCATCCGACAAAAGCCCTTACCGGCCGCTCTTTGCCTGTGAGAAGCCGCATAAACTCTTGAACCGGATCGTTCAGCGGTGGAAAAGTCACTTGTGAGGATCATTGTTTTAAAAGGTCGCTTATTTTAGGACTAGTGGCCATTACCGATGGAGCCAAATACAACCGAACCATCGTAGAGGAATATTTTCCTGATGCCATTTACATAATCGATCTGTACCACGCTCGTGAACACCTTCATGCCTTACATCGTATCCTTTGTCCTGACGACTCACGCCATCTGGATCGTTGGTTAACTTGGCTCGATGCAGGCAAGGTTACTACATTGCTTAACCATGCACGTGAGCTCTTGCCGCGCAGCGGCAAAAGACGCAAGGCGGCACTGAAACAAATTGCATACTTCGACAAAAATGCCCACGCCATGCGCTATGCTCACTTCCGTGCACAGGGTCTGTTCGTAGGGTCCGGTGTCATCGAGGCGGGCTGCCGCAGTCTCATCGGTAAACGGCTGAAACAATCTGGCATGTTCTGGTCCGTCAAAGGCGCCAATGCTATCATTGCCTCCCGCTGTTGCCAGTTTTCTGGACGTTTCGAAGACTTCTGGGAATCCATAACCGCCGCATAAAACCTACTTCTGTGTCGTGCACCCTTTCGCTCTTGTCTAAGGACATGCTATGCGAGACCATATATCGTTCGTGGCCTCATCAACAGACGTTGGCCGATCTGTGTCGAATCGTGTGAACTGTTTCTGTCGCAGGAGGCGGCCTTGGAACGCGGCATTCAGTGGTGTTTTTGTGATCCGTTTACCATTTCGTTCTCTTTCGGCCGGCATTTCCCGATGCCTGCATGATTCGACTGCAATCCGTTCAGCTCTAACGCGAACCGCATGGATGTGGATTGTTTTTGCTGTATTCGGCGCACATTCTGAGGCTTTGTCCGCTCCTTTTCTATACGACGACTTCCATTACTTCGTGAAAAACCCCGTTTTCCGAACGCTGGACTGGCCATGGATGTTTCTTACCGGAACCACGAGGCCCGTACTCTATGCTTCACTGGCATTGAATCTGGCGGCGGGCGGCTGGTCATCCTGGGCGTTCCATTTGGGGAATTTATTGATCCTTGCCTGTTCCGGGACTGTATTGTTCGGTCTGCTTTGCCGACTGAAGTCCCGGCAAATTCCGGTATTTGTCGCGTTCCTGATTGCTTTGCTGTGGGTAACCCACCCGGTTCAGGCAAATGTGACTGCTTATGTCTGGCAAAGAAGCGAAAGCCTGGTCGCTCTATTCTATTTACTGACCCTGTACTGCTTTCTGAGAGGAGTGCAGAGATCCAAGACTCCCTGGCTCTTTTGCTCGGCGGCCGCCTGTATTCTTGGAATGGCAGTCAAAGAAGTCATGGTAACCGCGCCGTTTGCCGTCCTGCTGACGGACCGTACATTTATTTCAGGTTCGTTCCCCGGGGCCTTGAAACGACGACCGCTTTTCTACACCGCTCTGACTGCAAGCTGGGCGGTGCTGGGCGTTCTTGTCGGAGTCAACGCCGGTGCCTTCCATGAGAATCCGTCCGTCGGTTTCGGTTCCGCGCTTTATTCGCCCTGGAAATATGCCGTAACGATGCCCGGCGTCCTCCTGAATTACATGCGCCTGACGATTTTGCCAACGAACCTCTGTTTTGATCCTGGCCGGCCCGCGGCGGAAAACCTTGCCGATATCCTGATTCCGCTGGCCGCGGTACTGCCGCTGGCATGTGTGACCCTTTGGGGGACCTGGAAAAAGAGACCCTGGGGTTACGCGCTGTTCATGTTTTTCCTGATCCTGGCTCCTACCTCCAGTGTCATGCCGATGCCGGATCCTTTTCTTGAGTACCGCTTGCATCTTCCGCTTGCCGCGCTCCTGTCATTCGGAGTTTTAACCGGATATCAGGGGATTTCAAAGTTTTCACGGCCGAAAATGCGTAGGACCTTCCGGTATCTGGCTTTTATATTCGGGTTATCAGCACTTGGTGTTTTCTTCGCCCTCAGCCGGGTCCGCCTGCATGATTTCCGGAGCGGAACAGCTATCTGGGAAGATACGTTCCAAAAACGCCCAGGGAACTATCGTGCTCTCAACAGGCTTACCTGGAACATTAAACAGCGGGGCAATCCCCTTAAGAAATACGAAGATTTCTGTAATCTACTACGGCATGAACCGGATCTCCTGTATGCCAGAATCGCGGCCGCACGTTGTGCTGTGGCTCTGAACAACTTTACCGAGGCGCGTACACACCTCAAAGCCGCCATAGAAACGGACCCGCAGTATGATCTTGCCTATTACGACCTTGGTCGCATCGCGGAATGGCAAAGCGACTGGAACAAAGCTCGGAATTATTACCGCTTAGCTGTGAACTTGAGTCCCTCTCTGGTACCGGCAATTCTGGGCCTGGCACGCATGCAGGAACGATCCGGCAATCTGAAACAGGCGCTGAACAACTACAAAAAGGCGGGCACGATATGGCCGGTGTGGGCAACCGTAGACCGCGATATAGTACGCGTGCTGGTCAAAATGGGCCGTTTAGCTGAAGCCGAGGGAAAATGCGTTGAAGCGTGGAAGGCACACCCGAAAAACGACTGGTATCCAGCCCTGATCGGCCGGTTAAGGTCATCTCAAGGAGACCGTGCCGGTGCATTGCGTTACCTGCAGGCGGCACTTAATCTGAACCCGGACAATCCGGACACCCATACTGCGCTGGGGCAGTTGTTCGCGTCCGCAGGGCAGACAAACAATGCCGCAACTTATCTGCGCCGTGCTCTCGATCTTAATCCCGGATGCGCAAAGGCCCGCGAGACCTTGCTCAAGCTCAAAAACGAGCACCGGAACGCACCCGGCAACGGCAAGTAACTCCCTGAAGGAGGCACTGCGGACTTGCGCCGTGACAGGCAGGCATGTTAAAATTTTGTGGTTCAGTACAGATATAGCGGAGCATAGCTGATTATGGAGCCGGCACTGGAAGTTAAAGATCTTACGGTCGTATTTCACTCACGGCACGGTGAAGTCAAGGCGCTTGACCGGCTCAATCTGTCCGTTTCCCAGGGGCAGGTTTTCGGTTTTCTTGGACCCAACGGGGCGGGCAAGACAACAACCATGATGGTCCTGCTCGGTTTCACCGAACCTGCGTCGGGAAAAGCGGAAATTTTCGGCCGCGACTGCGGCAAATCCATAGCGCGACAGCGGATAGGTTATCTGCCCGAGCACCCCGACACCTACAGGTTCCTGACCGGCCGGGAATTACTGAACATGACGGGCAACCTGTTCCTGATGGAACAAAAAGGGCTCCGCCGGAGAGTAAGCGAAGTTCTCGAAGAAGTGGAACTTACCGAAGCCGCGGACAGAAGAATAGCCACGTATTCACGCGGAATGATGCAGAGAATATGTCTCGCCCAGTCAATGATAAACGATCCCGACCTTCTTATACTTGATGAACCGACCGGCGGTCTCGACCCCCTGGGACGGGTAAAAATCCGAAATCTGATCTCCGGTTTCCGGGACGCCGGCAAAGCCGTTTTCTTTTCTTCCCACGAACTTTCCGAAGCGGAACTGGTCTGTGACCGTCTCGCAATCATTTCCAGAGGTCGAATAGCCGCGGAAGGCCGGGTATCCGATATGGTAAAAACTGAACAGAACCTTGAAAAATACTTCATGAAAGTAATCGGGGAAACACAAAAACAGACTAATCCTCCGCTTTCCAAGGGCCTCGCATAATGCGCCGAATACGTACAATTGCTTTTACGGTATGGATCGAAGTCATAAGGGCCAAAGAAGTTTACGTCCTGCTGATCCTCCTGGCGGCGATGCTGTTGGCAGTGGTATCCCTGAATGTCTTCGGACTGGGCGGGGCGGCACGTTACGCGGCGGACACGGGTTTGCTGGCGGCATGGGTTTTTGCCTGGATTCTGACTGTTAACGTGGCTTCACGCCAACTGCCCCGGGAAGAACAGCGTGGAACAGTATATTCTCTGCTCGCCAAGCCCGTCAGCCGTTTTCAGGTCGTGGCCTCCAAATGGCTCGGAGCGTGGACAATCTCCTGCGCCTGCACGCTGGCTTTCTATATTCTCGTCGCGGCCGTCGTATGGCTTAAAGGAATGCTGATGGATCCGGCGGCGCTGGTTCAGGCCTATGTACTCCATTGCATGGCTCTCGGAACGGTAGCCGCCATTGGGATTGCCTTCTCTGCCGGAATGCACAGCGATGCCGCCGCGTCGATTACTTACGTTCTGAGCGGGGCCGCCTTTCTGATCCTCCCCCGGATTCCCCATTACCTTGTAAACGCAACGGAGTGGCGCGCCGCGGGCCTGATGCTCCTGTACAATCTTCTGCCGCATTTTGAGGTGTTCGACATGCGCAAGAGGGTGATCCATGACTACGGCACGGCCGACTGGATGATGTTCCTTATGGTAATCGCATACGGGGTCATTCTGATTGCCCTGTTTATTCTGATCGCTTGGGCTGTGTATCGAAACCGCCGTTTCTCGCGCGGCAATATCTGACCGGATATGACCAGATACAGCAGTAGATTTCTGATTGCATGCGGAATTGCCGCTTTGTGGCTGACGGCGTTCTCCGTCTCCTCTTTTCTATGGGCCGTGCATGGCCATTCCGCCCCCGGCCGTTCCGGCCGGTCGGTAATCCATGCCGTAATGGGAGCCGGCCGCATCGCCCTGAGTTACCATTTTTACGAACTCGCGGACGTTTATTTTCACCGTGGCGTCGAGAGATATCGCCCCAGGGCCTTTGCCGACAGCTGGTTTCAGAAAGCCCGGGAAGAAATGTCACCGCGCCGCCACGTTCATCTTGGCGGTAAAGACATAAAGGAAATCATGCCCTGGCTGGAAATGGCAATGGCATCAAACCCGCGCAACGAAGACATCTATCTTGTTGCCGCTTTCTGGATAAATGAAAATCTCAACATGCCCGAAAAAGCTCTGGAGATACTGCGCCGAGGCCAGCGGGAAATACCTTCCAGTTACAACATACAACTTGAAAAGGCCCGGATTCATATGGGCCGCGGAAACGTCCAGGCAGCCGCCAAAGCTCTTGATGCCGGTTTGAATATATGGCGCGAGTCAGCGGACAAGGATTCCTTCAAGGTCCGGAACGCGAAGGCCAGGCTTCTGGAATACAGAGCGCTTGTATATGAAGCCAGGGGGAAATACCGGGAAGCCGCTGAAACTTTTGAAAAAGTGCTGGACTTATTTCCCGAAAGAAAGCATTTGCTGAAAAGGATCGACGCGCTCAAAGAAGGCAAAGAACCTTCCGTTCAGGCAAAGGAGCTATGGGACAAAATGCTGAAAGCCGACTCCAGGAAGCATACGGCCTGCGAGCGGCATGAACACGGGCACAGCCGCTGACCGGATGTTTTTGTTTACGCGCAAAGCCCGGCAATGTATGATAACTGAGTTGAACCTTGAACCTTGAACCTTGAACCTTGAACCTTGAACCTTGAACCTTGAACCTTGAACCTTGAACCTTGAACCTTGAACCTTGAACCTTGAACCTTGAACCTTGAACCTTGAACGTTCAACGTTGAACCTTACTTATGTACCTTGAATTTTACAACCTCGACGAATATCCCTTCAGCGTCACCCCGGACCCCCGCTTCCTGTATTTTGCCCCCCACCATAAGGAAGCGTACGATCATTTAATGTACGGCATTAAGGCCAGGAAGGGATTTATTGAGATGACCGGTGAAGTGGGATCCGGGAAGACGACTCTCTGCCGGGCGGTTCTGGCAAACCTGGACAAGGACGTCGAAACGGCTCTGATTCTCAATCCATCCCTTACCGAAACACAACTCCTTCGCGCTATGCTCAACGATTTCGGCCTGGAAGTCCGGGGAAGAGACCGCCTTGCCTATATAGAAAAACTCAACGAATTCCTTCTCTGGAAAAACAGGGAAAACGTTAATGTGGCCCTGCTGATTGACGAAGCCCAGGATCTCTCTCCCCAGGTAATGGAGCAGATCCGGCTGTTGTCCAACCTGGAAACCGACCAGGAAAAATTGATTCAAATAGTATTGGTCGGCCAACCGGAACTCGTGCGGCGGCTGGATCGGCCGGATCTGCGGCAATTGCGCCAGCGAATTACCGTCCGCTACCATATTCCGCCGTTGACCCAGGAGGACACGGAGATGTATATTAGGCACAGGTTATGGGTGGCCGGGGCGGACGGTACAGCCGTGTTTGACCCCTCGGCGATCCGGGAAGTGTGCAAATTTTCCAAGGGTTGCCCCAGGCTTATCAACGCGGTTTGCGACAACGCACTTCTGGCCGGTTACGTGGCCAGAACACGAAAAATAAACGCCAAGTCGGTCAAGAAAGCCATACAGCAGCTTGAAGGAACCAGATGAGCCTTATTCAGGAAGCTCTGAAACGACAGCAGTCTGACGAACACGGAGAAAAACCGGGTGAGACAACTCCCCCGGTGCAGGAACCGTCTTCTTTACCCCCTCCGCCGCCTCCCGCCCCAGAGAACCAGAGTCAGGAAGGCAGTGCCCCCCCCCCTCCTCCTCCATCGGCCTCCGAGGGTAACGCGTCCGCCCCGGAACGGCCTGAAACCGCCCCTCCTGCTGACAATCATGTTGAAGAACAGACCCCTCAAACATCCCCGTCAAAGACAGCCCGCCCGGGAAAGTCATTCCCTCTTCCGTCCATAGCCGGGCTCATAATCGCCGGCGTATTGATCCTCGGAGTGCTGGCATGGGGCGGAATGTGGCTCTACGAACAGTTCGCACGGCCGGGTCCTCCGCCGCCCGGCAAAAAAGCTCCCGGGAAAAAACCGGAAAAACCTCCCTCTGCTCCGGTCAAACCGCGCACCGAACCGCCGCCTCCGGCTGTCGAAATATCCGGTGTTATATCCGAATCGGACCCGGAATTTCAGGACGATCTGACAAACACCGACGGGGACGTTCCTTCCGACGGGGACTCAGGCGGGGAAGAAAGCGAACCTGAGGTCACCGTTGTCGAACCCGAACCGGAAAAGCCGCCAGTTGTATGGCCGGCGCTTTCGCTCGGAGGAATAGTCGGCCGCGGCAAGGACGGAGCGGTAATAATTAACGGCCAGATCGTGGGCGTCGGCGACATAGTCAACGGGGTGCGCATCGCGGCCATACTGCGGAACAGCGTTAAGCTGGAGCACGGAGGAGAAACCCGCATCCTGAAAGTCGGCCATTCCACCGACTACTGATATGGCGCCGGTCCCGACGATCTACTGTTCCCCGGGAGGCTTCTCGCCCGCCAACAGCTTCCGGGCCTTTTCAATCGCTTGATCGAATTCCGTCGGGCGTGTAAGGAAAAAATGGCATTTCCTTCCCGTCGCCTCCCTCACGTCCTGTCTAAGCTGTCTATCGAACGGGTTCATCACGGCCGCCATGGCGTCGTTGCCGAGAAGCTCGAATACAACGGCCCCCCGCCGAATCACGAATTCAATCGGCAACAACGATACGGCCTCGCGCTGTACGTCGAAACTGGATAGCGAAACAACAGGAGCATCCGCTTTTTTCGCGGCAAATACCAGTATGCGTTCAAGATTCTTGAACGCGCGCCCTTCAAGAACGTGAAGCAGGGAAATCGTGCCGGAGGTCTCCCCGGCCGACATTTCGGTCAAATCCTGCACAACACTTGCGTATTCTTCCTGGCTGAGTTCCTGCGCTTCCAGCAGGTTCCACGCAAAGGACATTTCCTCCGAAATATCAAAGGCTGTGCTGATGTTTCCCTGGCGATGGACAGCGGCGGGACCGGCCGGTTCCTCCGTTGAAGGCGCCCCGGACCCCTCGGCTTTCTCAGCCGCGCTTCCGGCAGTATTCTCAAGCTGTTCCTGGAGTTGTTTCGCGTCGTCGTCGTCTTCGGCGTAGGCCTTGATTTCTCTGGCCAGATCGCGCGCGGCTTCACTGTCTTTTTCATCCACCACTACCCGAGCCAGCCTGATCATATAATCCCTGGCCCGGGCATGGTCGCCTATCTGCGCGTAAGCGTGAGCCAGAGTCTCCAGCGAAGTACGGTCATTCGGCATGGCTTCGAGTATCTGCTCAAAGGCCGCTATGGCGCTCCATACCTCGTCCTCGCCTCCCTTATCTTCCTTTTTGCCTGAGCCCGGTTTCGAATCTTCAGCCATCTTGCCCTCACATGTTTCGCATAATCGACATCAACAGAAGCCTAGTCATCTCTCAAGACAGTGGCAAGCCTATTTCGAAGCGTGCTTTTGGCGCCTTTTGTTCTTGACCCCGCGTTTGGCACAGGTAATGCTGGCTAACGGATAGGCATTTACAGGTGTAGAATCGCCGCACTCAGGAGGTATTTATGAGTCCCGTAGTACGTTCCGCCGCCGCCGCGGCCCCGTCCTCTTCTCAAAGCCGTTCCCGGCGGGATGCCAGAACGCAGTTGGCCGCAAAAGGCGCCGGCAAGGCCCGCAAGCGGGTTCCCGGAGCCAAGAAGATCGCCGCTGCCCTTCTGCCGGGCTTCTCCAGGCAGTTGGCCGCCATGCTTTCCGCCGGTATGCCGATTGTCGGTTCGCTCGAGGCGCTGGAAGAACAGACGGACAATCCCAACTTTCAAGGCGTGATAAGAAACGTAAAGGAAAACATTGAAAACGGCTCGGCGTTTTCAGACGCTCTCCGGCAGTTCCCTTCCGTGTTCAACAACCTGTACGCAAATATGGTCAAAGGCGGCGAAACCGGCGGACAGCTTGCCGAAACAATCGCCCGGCTGGCCGGATTCCTGGAGTCCAGCGCCAGGCTGAAGAGGAAAGTCAAGTCCGCCATGATGTACCCTACCATCGTTCTCTGTATCGCCATCGCCATCGCCATCGCAATGATCATTTTCATTGTCCCGGTTTTCGGTGAAATGTTCTCCGACTTCGGCGCCGCCCTGCCCGGCCCTACCCAGGCTCTTCTCAATCTGAGCGAGAACATGAGAAGCAACGGCATCTGGTATTTCCTGGGCATTGTGGCTTTCGTCGTAGGGTTCAAAAAATGGAAATCCACGGAAAGCGGCGGATATAAATTCGACCAGTTCGTCCTCAAAGCCCCGGTGTTCGGCGAACTGAACAAGAAGGTGGCCGCCGCCCGTTTCGCCCGTACCCTTGCCCAGCTTATCCGAAGCGGCGTCCCCATACTGAGCGCGCTGGAAATCGTGTCAGGCGCCACCGGGAACAAGGTGGCGGGTAAACTTATACTGGAGGCAAGGGAGGCCGTGGAAAAAGGAGACCCCCTTTCCTCGGCAATGCAGGAGCAGACCGTTTTCCCCATCATGCTGGTAAGAATGCTTCAGGCCGGCGAAAAAACCGGGAAAATCGATGAAATGCTGGAAAGTATCGCAGATTTCTACGATGACGAAGTCGACACGATGCTTTCGGGGCTGACCTCGCTTCTGGAACCTCTTCTCATGATCTTCCTCGGCGTAATAATCGGCGGCCTCGTAGTCTGCATGTTTCTACCCATCTTCAAGATGGGCGAAATCGTAAGCTGACAGCGGTTTTTCAGCCGTTCTCTCACGTTTTTTAGAAAGCTGAAAATTTACAAATTGAGAATTTTCTGCTTTACTTGACCCAGCCTCTCTTCTATTCTGCACCCTTTTCGAGCCTTCTTTCCATTCCCGTCGCCTGACCGGCCGGAAAAAAGGGGGATCGGTGATGTCCAACATGGCAAAGATACTTTTAGTCGACGACGAAGCCAGTATTCTCACTGTCCTGAGCACCCTCCTCAAGGCGGAAGGCTACGAGGTTGCGGCGGAACAGAACGGAGAAAAAGCCCGGGAGCTGATTACCTCCGAAGACTTCGACCTGATGATTTCGGACATCAGGATGAGCCCCGTGAACGGGATGGAGCTCCTTAAAGTCGCGCACGAACAGCGTCCCTCAATGTCCGTAATCATGCTGACCGCCTACGGTTCCGTGGAAACCGCCATAGAAGCGCTGAAGCTGGGCGCTTTCGACTACGTGACAAAGCCGTTCAAGGTCGACGAGCTCCTCATAACGGTACAGCGGGCCCTGGAATACAACAAGACCCTCGCCGAAAATGCAGACCTCAAAGCACAGCTCTCAACCAGCTACAGACTCGAAAACATAGTAGCCGAAAGCCCCTCCATGCAGCGTGTCTGTGAAATGGTCCAGCGCGTGGCCCCTACCGACACCACGGTCCTGATCTACGGCGAGAGCGGCACCGGAAAAGAGCTTGTTGCGCGCGCAATACACTCCGCAAGCCGAAGAAAAGACAAAAATTTCCTCGCTGTTAACTGCGCCGCGCTTCCCGAACCTCTGCTTGAGTCCGAGATGTTCGGACACGTTAAGGGAGCCTTCACCGGCGCTGACGCCGATAAGCAGGGCCTGTTCGAATCCGCCTCCGGAGGCACGATTCTACTTGATGAAATCGGTTCCATGCCCCTGAGCATACAGGGCAAGCTTCTCCGCGTACTGCAGGAGAAAGAGGTGAGACCCGTAGGCGGCAACAGGAATATTCCGGTTGACGCGAGAGTGCTGGCCGCCACCAACACCAGGCTTGAGGACCTGATTGAAAAACAAGCCTTCCGGGAAGACCTTTATTACCGCCTGAGCGTAATCGCTATCGAAATCAAGCCCCTTCGAGAGCGGGTACAGGACATCCTGCCCCTCTCCTATCATTTTCTCCGCGAGGAGACTCCTGAAGGCGACACTCCTCCCGCCCTCGATCCCCAGGTTTGCGCCATACTGGAGTCGTACGGCTGGCCTGGAAACGCGCGGGAGCTGGAAAACGCCCTCAAGCATGCCGTTACCTTTGCCGGGAACAACACAATTACGCCCGAAGATCTTCCTCCCAAAATAGCCAAGACACCCGTCACCCGCACTTCAAAGGGCCCGGCCGAGCCCGTCGACGCCGGGAAATGCAAGTCTCTCAAAGCCTTTCTCCGCGCCAAGGAAAAAGACTACCTCGACCAGGTACTTGCACATACCGGCGGCGATAAGGAAAAAGCGGCAAAGGCTCTCAAGATAAGCCTCGCCACCCTGTACCGCAAACTTCCGGAAGAACCCGAATAGCCATGACCGTGGCTTTTCTCACCTGTTAGAAACTGCTTCTCTGTTTCGCGTTTTAGATCTCTGGGCTGTACAACACCAGTAATACCGGAGGCTTATCGGTTTTCTCAGCCCTGCAACCAGCATCACGTATTTGCAATTATGAGACCTTCTCTCGCCATCTGTCCTCCCCTTGCGGCTTCAAAAAACCTTTTAAAACTACACTGCTTCCTGGTTTTTCCCGTAAAATCCACACCCACGCGGCGCCTGGTACAGGATCTGCTCTCTAGTAGTTCAGCGTCGTACATCGATGCCGGGCAAAAGTCACAGCCCGTACTGATGAAAGGAGGAATGTGAAATGAAAAGAACAGGTTTTACACTGGTTGAAATTATGATCGTCGTGGCGATTATAGGTCTTCTGGCGGCCATCGCGATACCTTCGTTCATGAAGGCTCGTGAAACATCCCGTCAGAACGCCTGTATTAACAACCTGCGGCAGATCAAGGGCGCCAAACAGCAGGCCGCTCTCGAGCTTAACTACGCTCAGGGCAAGGCCTTTGCCGCTGACTCTGAAGCCGAGACAAATATGCTCTCGTACATCGAGAACACGCCTATCTGCCCGTCGGATGAAGCGCAGACGTATGCGACCTCTTATACGACGCATGACCTGGGCACAAGCCCGGAATGCCAGATCAACACCGACAGCAGGCATGTTATTCCCGGAAACTAAGGGAATTCGTATTTGAATTCGGAACAACCCCGCTTCGGCGGGGTTGTTCTGTTTTTTCATGAACTTTGCGCCCCTCGCGGGTAACATTAATCCGAGATCATGAAAAGGGCGCTAAAATACCTTGCCGTCGTTGCCATATTCCTTTTCGCCATCTGCGTTTTTTCCGACAACGACGCGGATGTGGATATCTGGGGAAACGTCGGTTTTGTAAACAGTCTCCCCTGGACTGAGTCTTTCAAGTACCTCAATACGTATTCATACACCGAGCCCGGCAATATCTGGGTCAATCACGAATGGCTCGGCCAGTACATTCTTCATCTGCTGTTCAGGCACGGGGGCAATCCGGCTCTTCTGGTCGCCAAGCTGATTCTGGGCCTGTCAGTCGTTGCTCTTATTGAAGCTTCCATGCGGCGCCGGAACGTAAGCGGCATTGCCAGGTTTTTCTCACTCCTCCTCATTATTTCCACAATGGGATACGGTTTCTCTACCCGGCCGCATCATTTTACTTACCTCTTTCTGGCTGTTCTGTTCTTTCTGTTCAGGCATCACGTCCGGAACAGGAAGCTGATGTTTTCGGTACTCCCCGTCATGGGCATACTATGGGCCAATCTCCACGGCGCTTTCTTCATCGGAATAGTAACGGCCCTGGCCTGCGCCGTGTTCTCGGTATTTCAAAGGCTGTCGCATCAGGTCAACAGGCAGAACACTGCGGAAAATCCCGGCATCACTGTCTGTTATGGACTGATCCTGGCGGGGGCCGGCTTTGTCAATCCCTACGGACCCGGCCTCTGGCGGTTTATCGGCCGTTCCGCCGCGGTCCCGAGGCGTTTCCTGAGTGAGTGGGATGTGTTCAATCCGCTGGTATATTTCGCGGAACACCCCGATTTTATCTTCCTCGCCCTGTTGAGTATCGTTGTCGTGCTGGCCGTCCGTCCGCGCGACGTAGTGTGGGACGGAATACTCCTGCTGAGCCTGTCCGGCGCAATAATGATGCGGCGGAACATTCCCCTGTTCGCAATCACCGCCGGATTCGTTGTGCCTGAACGCCTCGACGGCATTCTCAGGCGATACACTAAAGACCGGCTCCGCAATCCCCGCGTAAGCACTGCCGTTATATGCGGTTTATGCGCGCTCTCCGGAATATCCGCCGTTTACGCGCTCGACGCCGGTAAGGATAATCCGCTCGAAATACAGGTGGATCGGGAAAAGTTTCCTGTCGAAGCAGTTTCTTTTGTAAAGGCCAACGGCATCACCGGCAACCTCCTCCCGTTTTTCGACTGGGCCGAATACTGCATTTGGAAACTTTACCCGGACTGCAGGGTTTATATGGACGGCCGCCTGATCTCCGCTTACAGCGCCGAAGCCGTTGATTCGTATTTTGATTTTATCTACCGAAAAGAGAATCGACGCAAAGCGCTTCTCGCGTACCCGACCGACATGGTTTTGATACATCGCGGTAATCCCGCTTATCGCACAATGATAAAAGAACCCGGCTGGTCACTTGTATTCCAGAGTTCAATTTCCGCTCTGTTTCTGAAGCGCAGTGAACACGAACATTTCTTTCGCTTGTTCGGCTCAGGCGCCTGTGTATACCCTCCTGAAAAATCTGATGTTTATTTTCCTTGAAATCGGGTTCTGGTCATGGAATTAACCTCAGTCTTTAGACTCTCACTGGCATACTGCTTCACTATCCTGCCCTATATGATATTTCTCGTTCCCGCGCTCTCGCGGGTACAGGGTACCCCTGCCAGGTTATTTACGGCCGCCTCCGGCGCTACTGCTCTGGCGTGCCTGTTTCTGACGGCCGCCTCATCATTCAATGTCAGCGCGTATTACCGGCTTCATTCGGCAATCCTCGCAGGCGGAGTCGTTCTTCTGATATTCAGATTCGCCGCCCGCAAGAGCGCAGTTTTGCCGCGTTGGACCGGAACGGATTCCGGCCTCACTGTCCTGGTGCTCGCCGCCTGCGCAGTCCGTCTCCTGCCGATCGTTCTGGGCAACGAAAGCATGGGAGGCGGAGATGCCCGGTTTCACAATATACTCGCCAGAAGCATACTGATCGAACGGCGCCTTCCGGGGGACTGGCTTCCGTTCGCGCCCGTTCCAGTAAATTATCCGCTGGGGACCCATGCGCTTACGGCTTTTCTGGCAGAAACAGCGGGAGTAGAGGTCCACGACTCCTTCAATTTCCTGTTCCCTGTAGCGGGCGCCCTTACGGTTGCAGTAATATACGCTCTGGGCCTCGAAATATTCAACCGCCGCAAATGCGCCTTCTTCGCCGCGGCAGCCTACGGATTTCTGCCTTTCTGGGGCAGTCTCGAATATTACCGGTGGGGCGGCCTGCCGAATGCCCTGGCTATGCTCTTTCTATGCACGGTCCTGCTTGCGGTTCTTCGGGCCTTCCGCTCGGGAAAGGGCGGCAGACTGCGGGGATCAGCGGCCGCTTCGGTACTGCTGGCGTCGGTTGCCGTCACGCATCACTATACTCTTATTGCAGGGGCAATATTGATAACGGCCGGAATAATTTTCACCGATGACCGCAATCTCAGAAAGGTGCTGATATGGACGGCCTGCGGCGGACTCCTGCTGAGCCTGCCGGCTCTGCTGACCCCATATGCGCTTTATCCTTCCCGGTTTTCCGGCACATCGATAATGATGTTCGAAGAACCGCTTATAGGAATTTCTCATATGATAATGCGATCGAATCCTCTTCTTGCAACGCTGTTTGTCGCCGCTCTTGCCGCAACCCGACGGACAACCTGGACAGTTTCACAGCTATTGATATACGCCTGGTTCGGTGGCCTGCTCGCCGCCTTCATCTGTCTTGAATACTTTTATCGCGGCCTGATACTGGCGCTAACCGGCGGAAGTCAGTGGTTCACGTGCCTGACTCCGAGCCGAATGGCTACGGATCTGGTTTACCCCGCCGGTCTTCTGAGCGGTTTTGTGCCCCTTACCGGGTTCTGGAGGAAACACCGCGGAATGCTCATGCCCCTGCTTATCACCGGGGCGCTGGTATCCTCCGCCGCTTCGGTGCGGAATCAGTACAATGCCGGCGTGTCACCTCATGAGAATGAAGCATCGCGCTGGATCGAAGCCAACACGCCGCCCGACAGTTTTGTTATCGGGAACCTGCCGCACCTGGAGTACCTGTCATGGCGCGAAACTTCCAATCCGCCTCTTCCCGCCTCGGAACAGAGAAGAGACCCCCGCGTAACGTGGAGGAAAGAGATCCGAACCGTGGAAGGGTGGCTTGACTGGTCCGAAACATCCGGCAGGCGGGTTTATTTCATTTTCGGACGGGGCAATCGCCTTCCGGACAACCTGCGGGCAGTGTTTTCCAATGAAGCAGTAATCATAGCCTCGCCGGTGCGTATGCAGGCAAGCGCCAACAGTAACGCGAAAGATCAGACGGAACATCTCTCACAGAATTCACAGAGGACACAGAGAAGGTAATTAATGATGAGAAGCCGGACCGCCAGAAAGATACTGGACGCAATAGTCCTTGTGTCGGTTACCATAATTATCCTCGGCAGTATCGCCTTTCGAATCCTCACGTACGTGAAAGGACCGTATACCAGCACGGGGTTTTAATCCGACAACCCGTCCGCCGGCCAACCGCGTTGAGCCTGTCGGCGGACCACCTCCCGCGAACACAGTGAAACACACAGCCTGATGAGCAGAAAAGCCCACGGCGCCAGCGAGAGAACGTAAAGCGCGGGATGCTGTCGAGTAGGATCCGCGTAATACCAGGGGAAGCCGCCGCACCAGTATGTGTAAAGCGCGATAACGTAAATTCCCGAAAGCACGCTGAAGGCCGCAAAACCAGCGGCCCCGCAGAAAACCATGAGGGTCAGCCACGCCAGGTACTGCGGCCCGAATCCGGGTGTCAGAACAAGAAAAATCACGAATACCCACCCGAGCGACGCGAGCAGGTTTATTTCCGGACGGCGCGCGTTGCCCCGTCCCCGTACCATGAACAAAGCCGAGATCACCGTCACGGCAAGCGTTCCCCATCGGAATGTCAGGGTCATCTGCTGAGACCAGAATCCGAGCCATTTCCCTATCAGCGACACTCCCCAGAATCCCGCGAACGATCCATAGTAAAATATATTTCCGACTGTTTCTTCCGGGGCCGCCAGCACTACCGGGCCGTATCCCGTCAGTACCACGGCAGATACAGCCCCGCAGAAAAACAGCCGTTCCCGCCAGTCGCGGATCCAGAAGAAAAAAACGGGAAGAGCCAGGACCGGCGCTATCTTTACGTTGAGAGCCAGTCCCATGACGAGCCCGGCAGTCAACGGACGTTTGAACACGGCCAGACAATAGGCCGCAAGAACAATCAGAAACACGAATACCGGATCCGTGTTGCCGTGGAATCCGCTGATCGGGATAAGAAAAGGGCTGAGGCTCACCAGAACCGCCGACCAGAGGGCGTTCCTTGTATCCGTATAACGTTTCAGCAGTCTGTACACGAGAAACGCCGTACCCGTATCGGCGAGTATTGCGGGCAGTCTTATCGCGAACGCGAAAGGAATCAGTCCACTCAGCCCGTTCGTAAAGTAAAGGTACAGACCCACAAGAGGGGGATGATTGAAGTGAGGCATGCTCGAATACGTTCCGATCAGACCCGAGTTGACGATACTGTCGCGGAATGACAGCCAGGTGAGCACATCCTGAGTGCCCACGGTTGTCAGAGCCGGAATAAGCCGGAGGACCAGGCCGAGGGCCATAGCGGCCTTCAGGCTATGGGGGAGTCGCGGACCCGTTTCGTTCATGATGACGCTTCCAGGGACCTGCTCAACAAGCGCTCCAGGGGAGGAATAAACTCCGCTTCAACGTAAATCTGGTAGGCGAACATTCCCGGGCAGATACCGGCAAGCAGACGGTTTATCATAAGCAGGGCACTGCTGAATCCATTCTCTCCCAATGCCTTTGGGAACGGCGCCGGAATGCCTTTTATTTTAGTCACCCGATACCCCTCCTGCTCGATCAAACGGCGGAAAGACGCGAAGGTGTAAAGACGCCTGTGAGACAAATCAAGTATCCCCTGCCTGCCATAGTTGAACTGCCCCGCCAGAAGGCCCAATCTTACGGGGAAAAACCCTATGTTCGCGGTGGTAAATATCAGCGTGGTCCTTTCGGAATAGCATTTGTTTCTTATTGTTTTCAGTATCGGTTCCGGTTCATTGAGGTGCTCCAGGCAATCCAGTCCGATTATGTAATCATACCTCCCCGGTTCGTCGGGTATGCCCTGCACGTCAATATCCCTGACAATTACTTTCACAAACGGACCGTGGTCCGGCTCAACGGCGTCGATTCCGGTGACACTACAGCCCTTTTTTTTCAATTCCCGCGCAACGTGCCCGGGCCCGCACATCAGGTCCAGAACATCAGACCCCGGCCTGACGGCCGAAACGGCAAACGTATGCGATGACGGATATCCGAGCTTTGACTCATACACGGGCCGGTCTCCGGCTATATCGTAGTTTTTCCGGTAAAACACGCCGGCCCGATGCAGGCGCAGGGCCAGTGTTGATTTGATAACGTTCCACGCGTAGCTGATGCCGTTGACGTAACAGATTTCATCCCCGTAATATGTCGGAATCGGTATTTCCCCCACCCTCATTCCTGCAACGTGCATCTGAATGATTATTTCCGTGTCGAAATGAAAATCGTTTGTATTGTACCGGAAAGGCAGGCGCTTCAAAGCGCCTACTGAGTAGGCGCGATATCCCGAATGAAATTCGGATAATTTCATTCCAAGCAATCTGTTCTGGAAACAACTCAGAATACGGTTTCCCGCGTACTTGTACAGCGGCATGCCGTTCCTGAGCGCGCTCCCTTTCGTCAACATCCTGGACCCCATACAGAGGTCAAGTCTGCCCGTCATTACCGGCTCGATCATTTCCGGCAGTTTTTCCGGCGCATATTGGCCGTCGCCGTGCAGAAGCGCGACCGCGTCGAATCCGTTTTCGATTGCGTACTGGTAACCTATTTTCTGGTTGCCGCCGTAACCCTGGTTTTCCGGGTTGTGCAGAACCGTCAGTTTCAGACCCTTAACCGCGTCCGGCGCGGAGCGGGCGATTTCAAATGTCCTGTCGGCCGAACAGTCGTCGATAACGAGCACCTCGGTGCCCGCGGGAAGATCTTCGACCGGAATCCTGGAAAGGACTGAACGGATGGTCTTCTCGGCGTTGTAGGCAACGACGAAAATCAGTGCCTTCCTGTTGTCCCAAGAAAACTGCATACCGCCTCCTTCAGTCAGATACCACAGGTTGAACGGACAATAACACAAAAAACCGACAACTCGCACTATCATTCCGCGCCCTGCCGCGTGAAACCGCAAAGAAGCGGGGCGTGATGCTAACCTGGATTATTCGCGAGACGCGAATAATCCACTTTCGCCTCTGGCGAAAGCCGTGATGTTCGCGGCCTTACCGCGAACAAACGGGGTAAGCCACGTTTGCAAACCGTGAAAACGGTTTGCATCACGTCACTGGCGCAACCTGTTGCGCCAGAGTGACCTATTCGTCAACTTGGAAAGTTGATGAATAGGTCAGGCTAACACGCGAGAGGAAAGTTTACTTTTGCGGCCTGACTTCGTATATTCCGGGCATGTCCAGAGGGATCCTCAGGCGTATTTCTGAGTCGGGATCAGCGCCGGCCCGGGCCGTTGTTGCCGCGTCCGCGGCGTACGCGGTCGTCTTGTCGGCGGCATGTCTCGGCAAGTTCACGTCCTTCGGCTACGACGATTTCGACCTTGCGGTACACTCCCAGAGTGTCTGGAATATCATTCACGGCTCGCTCGACTGTTCAATACTCGGCATACCGTTCCCCGGCAATCACATGGCGCTGATACTTTTCGCGATCGCTCCCCTATACGCTCTATGGCCTTCGCCTCTCCTTCTCCTCTATCTTCAGGCAGTCGTGCTGGCCGCGGGTTCATGGGCGGTGTATCTCCTCGCAAAAAAAGAAATCGGATCCCGCTGGGCGGCAGTCTTCGGAACCGCGTATCTTCTGTATCCCCCTCTTGTTTTCATGAATCTTTACGAATTTCACCCCGTGGCCCTGGCGTCGGCCTTCCTGGCCTTTGCACTGTATTTTTACCGCACGAATCAGTTCGGCCGTTTTCTGTCTGTTCTCGCCCTGGCAATAGCCTGCCAGGAAAACATCGCCCTTATCGCGATCGGTTTCGGGATCTGCGCTCTCTTGCAGAGGAAACCGTTCCGCTGGTTCGCGGTTCCCGTCGCGGGAGCCGGAATTTACCTGATCGCCGTGATCGGGTTCATCATGCCCCGGATGAACCAGGGCGTCATACAGTTTCACAGACTGTATCAGCATCTGGGCAACAGCCTGCCGGAGATCGCTCTTAACGTGCTTTCCCACCCCCTGCGCTCTCTTGAAATCATGCTTCACCCGGTCAAGCTCAATTTTCTCAATCTACTGCTGGCTCCAGTCGGCTACATGAGTCTGGTTTCTCCGTCCCTGCTGGTCCCCGTATTGCCCGTACTCCTTCAGAGGCTCTTGTCCGACAGAACTACCGAGTTCACCCTTGTGTTTCACTATCAGGCGGAATTTATTCCGTTCGTTTTCGCCTCGGCCGTTACGGGATTCAAGCGCCTGGTGAACCTGCGCTGGCGGCCGGTGCGCTGTGGCGCCCGGTTTGCGCTCATACTTTTCCCTCTCGGCGCGATAGCGGCGACCGGCGTTCCCGGAATCCTGTTTACGAATATCTCCGGTCTGTTCGAAGAAAGCGCGGGTACGAAAACAAGAAGAGAGATAGTGAACAGCGTACCGGCCGGAGCACCGACAGCCGCCTCTTTTGAATTTCTGCCCCGGCTTGTCTCGCGCCGCAACCTGTATTCTCTGCATCACGTCGTTTCGGGTTTCCATACTCTTTCCGACGTTCCCTACCCCGTCCCGGACAACGTAAAATACGTTATACTCAACACACACGACAGGCTGACGTTTCTGACCGGGAACTTTTATCGCCGGGACAGTTACCGGAGAATCCGGCGGCTCCTGTCGGGCGGTGCGTGGTCCGTTGTTACGAACATTGAAACGCTCGTCGCGCTTAAACGCGGCGAAACCATTCACAATTCGGTCGAACGCCTGTGTGAGGAAACAGAATATATGCCCAGTGCGGCCGGAACCAATATCACCACCGTGCCGCCGCACGCGCCGATCCGCGCGGCCGGCTACTATCTCGGGCCTCCCGGCCCTGATATGACGGCTCCCTTGACCCTCTTCTGGAAAAAGGTAAAGCAGGATGACGGCGACTACGACGCGCTTGTGACGGTAACATCCGGAGAAGTGCTCTACATCGGCTTTCTCGCCCCGGGAAGCAGAATCCGGCCGCCTCAAAGCTGGCCGGAAAAAACGCTCATGGCGGACAGACACCGCATTCGCCTGAGTTCTGAACCCGCAGGCAAAACTCGCCTGACATGCCGTTTGCGAAAAATACCGGAATGACCTGGCCGGGCTTTTCAGATATCCAGGATTCTGTTTTCCATGGAATCCGCGTCCTCGGTCTTGTCCAGGTAAGCAGTTGTTTTGTATTCGTTAACATTGTTCAGTTTATGAAGTATTTTGCCTAGATTTTCAGCGGCCTGAATACTTGCCTTAACGAGTTCCCGAACCGTTTCGTCACTGCCGGCAAGCTGTCGTTCGATTATGCCCAGGTTCGCCAGGAGAACCGTAGCCGGCTGTCCCAGATGGTGACAGGCCGCGCCCACGCTTTCGAGCATGACGCGCTGTCTTTCGGCCTCGCGGGTCGCCGTCTCCGCCCGTTTACGGTCGCTGATGTCGACAAATGACAGTATCATGCCGACGGTCCGGCCTTCGGAGTTTCTGTTCCTTGCCGCCGATACCTGAATATCCGTCCTGTTCCCGTTGCCCTTTTCAACCGCCACTTCACCGCTCCAGGTATTGCCTTCCTTCAGCACGGCATTCAGCATTTCTTCGGCCGCTTTCCCGTCCTCAATCAATTCACGCACATTCCTGCCTATCAGGTCCTTCGTCTCCGGGATTCCCCACATTGCCGCCACGGCCGGGTTCACGTATTCGAGGGAGGCATCAAGGCCGGCAACCGCTATACCGTTTCCGGCGTTCTGTATGGCGTTATGCTCCGTGCGGAGCATTTCCTCCTGCTGGCGGCGCCTGGTAATGTCGCGGACAAAAAAGCACAGCCGCCAGTCCTCGAGGCGCAGTTTGTTTACCGCGATCTCCGAAGGAAAGAAAGTTCCATCCTTCCGCATGCAGTAAGCCTCTACGACCGTAAATCTCTCCTCCTCGAGGTTCTGCCATATTTTATCAACCAGAGACTCGTCGGCGCCGTGAACGATATCGAATATCGTCATCGAGCACAGCTCATCGCGGCTGTGCCGCGTGAACTCCTCGGCCCTCACGTTTACGTCCTTTATGGCCCCTTTCAGGTCGGTAACCAGCGCGGCGTCGTAAATATTCTGTAGAAGTTCTTCGTAGCCGGACCTCTCCCGATCTTCTCCCTCCGCGGCAACCCGCCGGTGACGCCGCGTAGGCTGTGCCACAACAACACCCTCCTTCTTCGCGGAGGGAGTCTCAGCGGGAGTATCCGGGATCAGATCGATCCGCATCGTCTGCGACAGCTTGTCATTTTGTCCGGGCATTTTCGTAACCTGCTGTGAGAAACCAGCCTACCCTGCTTTTGAAACAGAAAGATGCCGGGTTGTCAATCACGATGAACGAGCACGATGATATCGTCGGAATCGTAATTGGCGACCGACCCGGGCCCCGGCCCCGTGCCGTTGGGCCCCCGTGAGCCGACAACGATGTAGTTGGTTCCGCCCCTGTTGTAGTCGGGATCGAAAAAATACTTACTGCCCCAGGGATCGTCCGGCAGTTCGTCAAGATAGGGCCCCTTCCATCTGTCCTCATCGAAGCCGGAATCCCTGCTCAGAATACCGGCCGAGGAAGTGGACAGATCCCATATCTCCTGATCCCTGTCTGTCCGTGACTGGCCGCCGGGCCATTTCCCCGTGTCCCACGCGAGCTGTTTTGCCGCCGCCGCGATCAGTTCGAGGTCGCCCTGCGCCTTTTCTATCCGGGCCGTTTCACGCGCCTTTGAAAACTTAGGAAGGGCCATGGCCAGCAGAAGGCCGAATATTGCCATCGCTATCATGACCTCCACGAGCGAAAATCCATTACATGTCCTCATGCACCTGTTCATTTAATCACCTGAGGCGGCCTTCGGCCGCAACCAAAATCCTCGTCCCGATCTTCGTCGACAACGATTAGTTGCGCAACTCGCACGAAACTCACCGGTTCAGATTCCAATCACCTTTTCACCTTTAGTTGTCTATGTATTATATCACACTTATGCTTGCTTTAAAGCAGTTTTCATGCTAATCTATATTTGTTTTGTATTGAGGGCCCACCCGGGTGACTGCAAGGCAATTGGACCGTCCTGCCGGGCATGAGAGTCCCCTGGAGTGAAGGTTATTCTTGCATCTTTGAGGCGAGTGGCCCGCGGTGTTCTCAAAAATGACAACAAAAATCGCCGTACGGACCACGAAAGGCGATATTCACGGGCCTGAATTACTGGCACGAACATTGCTCTATCACGAAGCGGGGATACGAAAATCATGAAAACCACGCGTCACGGAAAGCGTTCTTCGGGGATGACTCTTGTGGAGGTCATGATCGCGGTGGTGCTGTTCGGCATCTGCATTGCCGGCATCGCGGGGGTCGTTGTAGTAGCCCAGCAGACAAACGACAGGGCAAGAAGCCATTACATTGCCGTCAACATCGCGAAGAACAGGCTGGAGAGAGGGAGAACTTTCGGCTTCGATCAGCTTTCCCTTCTCGCCGAAGACAAGACGGTTGTAGACACGAACGGCAACCCCGACAATGACGGCAATTACCGCAGAACCACGACCCTTGCCGCCGTAAAGCCGAACCTTATAGAGGTCACCGTGGAAGTGGAAATCCGTAACAGAAAAACACTCGGTTTCGAAGGCGAAAACGAAACGGTAAAATCCTACTACGCGGACTATGTTGAAAGGCCCGACTGATGACGACTCTCGAACCGAAAACTCCGCTGTTCCGCGAACGGCCCGCCCGGAAGAGGCGGATATGCGCTTTCACGCTTGTGGAAATAACCATAGCTTCCTCCATACTCGTGTTAGCCATCTCAATGGCCATGGGCGGCCTCATATTTGTCTTGCGGAATTCCAGAAAGTCCAACGTCCAGGGCGAACTGGACATTGATGTCCAGACGGCCATGGAGGAACTGAAACGCGACCTGCGTCTTTCAGCAATGGACCGGTTTTTCCTTCATCCTCTCTCGGGCGACTACCAGGGCATCTCCTTCCCGATGTGCAGGGACGACGACGGGGACGGCGCCGTGGAAGTGGACGCCGAGAACAGGATAATCTGGGATAAAACCATGATTTACCACCGGTGGGAAGGCACTCCCAACCAGCTCCGGCTTACAGAATTTGACCCGAGGGACAACACCCTCAGCGACGCCCAGCGCCGCGAACAGCTTGAAGATGTGGTTAACGACGGGCACGGGACCAGCACCCACAACGGCGCGAACGCCTCAACGCGGACCGTCTTCCGGAACCTGTTTGACTGGAATATTTTCCCCGCCGATTCATCCTACGACGGGTATTATCCGGTACTCTCCAGGGACCGTGATGTGGTGCTGGGCTCCTGCATAATATCCAACGGGCCGCATACTTTTACGTTCGTGACCCAGGAGCCCAACACCAACAGCACAGGCCGCAAAATCGGGATAGATTACCTGTTCATGTCGCCTTCATACAGCGCGCGCGAAGGCGAAGCACAGCTTCCCGTAACGGCCGAGTCGGGCGCGACGGCGACCGAGCAGTACATGGCGGGCGGTTCGTGGAGCGGGAACTACCAGCTCTATTTCCCGGCGACCGCTACGGGCCAGCAGTTTACCATCACCATGGAAAATGACCGGTGGGAAAACACGAACTTCCGCAGGACCGGTTACCGGGCCGACGGCACGACCGTGAAATTCGACCAGTCTCTTTCGCCGAAGGATTACATGCTAATGCTGGAGGGGAACGACACCAACTGGTACGCATGGAGATATGCGGGCGACTACACGGGAAGCGCAAGCGCCGAAGATTTCATCAGGGGGGACGCCGTGCGCGTGCTGATCCGCGGGCAACAGATGGAGGAGGGAGGCTATCTCAGCTTCGACGGGGAAAAGTGCAAGGTCAAGTTCCGGGCCGGCGGCCCGGACGTAAGCAGGAAGCTGGGTATAGAAGACGCCTACATAGCCGAATGCGCTAACCACACCAACGTGACAGCCGACGTCATCGGGTCAACCATGACTCCCATCAGTTTCGGCGGTCTTGCCTCGAAAACAATTGACGGAGGTTCAAGCGTCCTGTCCGACGAAATTGACTTTCAAATCGACAAGGACAAGAGCTACATCGTGGGTTATCTTTGCAAATCGGACGCCGCCCGCGGCAACGCCTGGAAGTGGACTGATTACATGATCCCGGGCAGACCAGGCAGTTTCATACTTACCAATGCCTCGTCGGGTGAATTTACCGCTCCTACGTGGAGCACAAACGCCCGCGCCTCCAGCACAGGGGCCGTATACGGCGTTGAACATCTCTTTACCAGCTATCCCAGCAACGGAACCTACGTTTCCGGCCGCTTCGACACACATCTCGTAGAGCCTGACTATACCGGAATCGACTGGAACGAGGTCGTACCCGCGGGATGCGATCTCGGCATGAAGGTCAGATCGGCAAGTTCCAGCGACATGTCCGACGCAGTTGACTGGGACAGTATCGCGTGGATGTACTCGCCCGGCTGGATAAACCCGCTTACCACGGGCGGCATGGAAGGCAGATACGTTCAGTTCATGGCTCTGCTTCAGACAAATCCAGACTGCGACGATACACCGAAACTGAAGGACGTCGCCATAAAATGGGAAGGCGAGCCTCAAGTCGTGGACGTAGGAGGCACTTTTACCCGCGGCCCGGATTACGGACAATTCACCATGCTGGTTGACGGCGTAAACCTGCAGGCCGGCGTCAAGATAGACCTTGAGATATACGAGGACGTGTTGGGATTCCGCGGAACCACAACGCGGGTAACTTCGGCTTTGAGCACGGAGATAATGCCCAGGAATACGGGAAAGTAGGAACTGTTCTTTGTTCGTCGTTCTTTGTTCCCGGCTGGAGCGAAAAAGAAAGAGTTTAAAAATACAGGAGGTTAAATCATGAAAACGCAGATTAAAGACGAAAAACAAGGTTCGGCGCTGTTTACGGTAATGATCCTGATATTCACCATGACAATGCTGTTGGGCGTGGTAATGTCCACGGCTGTCCAGCAGTCGTTCATGGCCGGCAAGCTCGGCAACAGGGTCAGGGCTCTTGCTATAGCCGAGGCAGGAGCGCACCAGGCCTACAGCATCCTGTCCACCAATTTCGCGGCCCGGTATGATCCAAGCCTCTTTCCCGAGACTTCCTACGGCGAAGGCACCTATGACGTGCACGTAAGGCCGGTAACCAACAACGCCGCGGTTATTACATGCACCGGTGTGTGCGAGCAGGCCACCAAGGTGGTAATTCTGGACATACGGAATTACGGCGGCACCGGCGGAGCTGACTGGTGGAACAGCGACGCGTTCAACTACGCGATCATCTGCGGCAGTAAGTTCGATTTCAAGGGATGCGGATATATCTCCGGAAGCAACGTGGTCCTGTACTCAAACATGGACCTGGACATCAACGGGGCCGCGGGAAGCGACCTGAACCTCGAGTCCCACACAAAAATCTCCGTCGGAAATCTCACTCTCAACGGTTCCATAACTTCACCCAGCAACGATGTGCACCAGAATGCCACTATAACGGGGGGCGTCGTCACGGCAGAGGTACCTCTTGTGGAAATTCCGGACATTGATCTCACGCCATGGTACAATGAGGCCGCAGCTAACGGCGAGGTAAAGACAAACTGGAGCACGTCCTCCGACTACACGCCTGCAGGCGGGATAGTGTGGGTCGAAGGAGACGTGAATATAGCGAGTCACGCAAAAATCGACGGCATGATAATCGCTACCGGAGATATCGTGGTAAGCGGCGCCGCGGAGATAGGCACCACCAACAGTTTCTGTGTTGCCAGCCGCGACGGGAGCGTCTACAACACGAGCAGCGGCACGCTGAAGGGGTTAATTTACGCCAAAAACGGAGACTACTCCCAGACGGCTAACGGAAATCACGAAGGCCAGCTTATCATTAAGGGTATGATCGACAAGGGCGGTAATTCCGACTTGATGGTTTACGAACAGATCATACCCACGCCGCCCGGCGGATTCCCCGATTCCACCGATGAGGTCATCGGTGTCTCGGCATGGCAACAGTAGGCGTATCGTGTGAAACAGCTTGCCCCGGCGTAGTTTGCCGCAGGCGGACGAAGCCGGGGTGATCAGGAGCTTCCGGCGATTTTGAGCCCAACCTCAATACTCGTTTCGCCCTTCTTGACCTGGTTCATGACGGTGTGAGCCAGCGTGATCATGCCTTTCTTTACGGCTATGTCGCGGATTTCATCCGCCGGTGTATGCTGAATCATGGCCGCGCGGATATCGTTGTCGATCATCAGCACTTCCATCGCCGCTCCCCTGCCCCGGTAGCCTATGTTATGGCATTTGGGACAGCCTTTGCCCTTGTAGATTTTGGAATCCTTGAAAAATTCCGGGTCAAACCCGTATTCCTTGAGCCTGGCCTTCGGAACCTTGTCCGGCTGTCTGCAGGCCGGGCACAGCTTGCGGTACAGCCGCTGGGCCTGTGTGAGAATCACCGAAGAAGCCAGCAGAAAAGGCTCCATCCCCATGTCCAGCAGACGCGTGATTGTGCCGCAGGCGTCGTTGGCGTGGAGCGTGGTCAGCACGAGGTGGCCGGTCAAAGCCGCCTTTATGGCAATCTCAGCCGTGTCCGAGTCGCGAATCTCGCCTATGAGCACTATGTCGGGGTCCTGCCTCAGAATAGCCCTCAGGGAAGCCGCAAACGTACACCCCGCCTCTTCGTTGATCCGCACCTGGATAATCCCGGGAATCTGATACTCAACAGGATCTTCGCACGTAATTATATTAACATCGGGTTTGTTAAGTTCCTGCAGGCAGGAGTACAGAGTCGTGGTCTTTCCGCTCCCCGTGGGTCCGGTAACCAGGATAATGCCGTGAGGCTGTGAAATGGCGTAACTCAGGGACTGGTGGGCCTGCTTGTCGAGCCCCAGCGATTTCAGGTCCGGGAAGAGAGCGCCCTTGTCGAGCGTCCTCATCACCACCCGTCCCCCGAAAATCGTCGGCAGAATACTCACCCGTACGTCAATGGCCTTCCCGAGGGTATGTATTCTGAAACGGCCGTCCTGCGGCAGGCGGTGCTCGCCTATGTCCAGGTCCGACAGGATCTTTATCCGAGAAATTATGGCGGACTGAAGGCTCTTGGGCAGGCTGGGCCTTTCAACCAGGACCCCGTCGATCCGGTACCGGAGACGGACGAAGTCCTCCTGCGGCTCTATGTGAATGTCGTTGGCCTTGAGTCTGACGGCCTCGATAAGGATCATGTTTACCATCCTGATCACCGGCCGGTCCTCGGCGCTTTCCATCATCTCCTCGAGATCGTGGGCTTCGGTCTCATCCTGGCCCGTGACCTCCATTTCATCGCCGATATCGCCCTGCATCACGTCTTCCATGTCGATAGCGTCGGTTTTATCGCCGCGGGAACGCAGGAGAACCTCCTCCACGTCCTTTTCGGAGGCAACCAGTGGCGTGACTTCCAGGCCGGTCAGCGTCTGCAGTTCGTCCTGCGCCAGTATGTTGAACGGGTCGCCCAGGGCAACCGTAAGATTTCTGCCGGTCTTCGCGATCGGCACGGCCTGGTGCCGCTTCAGCGCTTCCCAGGAAATCATATCCACAAGCTCGGCATCCGGCACGAAATGGGCAAGATTTATCGGCTGGATATTCAGGTACTCGGAGACGGCCAGGGTCATCTCCGCGGCCGGAACCAC
>JAWODU010000107.1:0-16889 GCA_046483125.1 Kiritimatiellia bacterium | reverse complement strand
GCGCTGCCGAATCCGGCTGATCTGTGATAAAGGACTCATCGTTCTTGTATGCACTATTATATAATTACCTATAAGAGTCAAGACAAAAAAAGAGAAAACATCAGCTTTTTCGCATTTTCCCGCCAAGCAGCCTCAAAATCCTCGATTTTCCTATGAATCTTGTCTGTGTTCCCTTATGGCAAAACTTCAGAAACTATGTCCCGGGAAGGACATGAATGTTCCCTTTTGTCCTCTGTGGTTTATTTTACGCTCCGAGCATTGCCTTGAGATCTTCTTCCGGCGTGCCGACGGGGGTGAGATTGAATTTCTCGAGTCGAACTCCTTACGCTGATCCTGCCAGGCGCCGCCGTAATTGCCGACGATGGGCACTAAATCCATTTCTTGCCCGCACGACCGGCATTGTTGTATTTTCCACTTGCGTCATACGCGCTTCAGCCCGCTCAACAAGGAGAACACCGAATGAAGCAAACACTGATATTGACAGCGGCAGTATGGATAGGTTTAGCCGCTATTGTTCCCGTACAGGCCAGGAAGAGCGAGAAACAGCTCGAAAAAGAACGTGCATGGAAACAACGCGTGGAAAAACTGAAAAAGGCCTCCGGCACCTACGAGTACTTCAAGTTCCTCGGAATGGACATCGGAGGCCCCGGTTCGGAAGCGGTCCGTGTCATGAGAGCGGCTCGCCTGGAGGTGCTCGAAGACCCCGTCGAGGAAGGCGATATTGCGTCGGTTGTTTACAAGGGTAACCACAAACTGAGCAAAGCCGCATCCACAGAGCTGGAGTTCTTCGACAACAGCCTCTTTCGCGTCACGGTGACCTTTGCCTCCGAGAATCCGGATCTTACCTACAGGGCCCTTGAATCCCTGCTCAACGAGGCGTACGGCGAGGCCTCCGACGATCGATACAAGTCCTGCAGTTCCGTGCAGAGATTTACGGGCGCTCCCGACTGTTCCATCCGCCTGATGATGAGCACCAAACCTGAAGGAGGCAAGACGCCCGTCGTCGTGGCCACACACGAAGGGCTCCTGCTGAAGAAGGAAGAGACCCTGCTCGAGCGCGAGAAAAAGGCAATAGGCAGTTTCTAGTGTCCTTCCCCCGCAATAGCCCTGCAAAAAGTATACAGCTATGAGTCAAATTCAAATCGAACCCGCTGAAGCCGTGAACCTGGCCGGCGCCATGGATTACAGCGAAGGCGCTATTGTGAGCAAAACCCTCATCGAGAGTAAGAGCGGCACGCTGACTCTTTTTGCGTTCGACGCGGGCCAGGGATTGAGCGAACACATCTCTCCATACAATGCCACGGTATATATTCTGGAGGGTGAGGCAACGCTGATCATCGGTGACAAAACCGTACGGGCCGGAACCGGTGAAATGGTCGTCATGCCGGCTAATGTCCCGCACGCCGTGCAGGCAAACTCTCCCTTCAAAATGCTTCTCATCCTGATCCGGTGAAGCGCGCCCGGCGAACCGATATTCAAGGACCTGACCAGGTCTCATGGAACGCAGGATCAGCAGTTTTCGCGCCCGGTGCGGACAACAAGCCTTCAGCTTTTCTTATTGTTTCGGAAGACTGAATCCCAATTTTTGAACACGGGTTCCAGGTCCTTTCGCCTGAGCATCGAACAGAACTCCGCAACGGGTCGAGTGTCGCTGACATCGAACTGGCCATTGTCCGTCGGCTCGTGCGCATAGCCGCCAACGGTCGTCCTGCTGGCCACACTCATTCTGTTGATCCCGAGTCCCGCCATTCCGTCCCGGAAACGCTGTGATTCCCGCGTGGACAGGACCAGCGGAACATCCGGGAGGCAAATGCGGAATGCAAAGATGATCTGCGCAAGATATCTTTCATTGACTGCATACGCCGGTTTATACCCGCCGGCCTGGGGGCGTACGCGGGGGAAAGAGATAGAAACGCCCGCTTGCCAGAAATTCCTTCTGATGTGTGTGATATGTTGAAACAGGCTGATCGCCTCAAACATCGGATCACCGAGGCCCAGCAGTGACCCCATACCGACGGAACGTATCCCGGATGCAAGGGCACGCGCCGGCGCTTCCATCCGAAACTGAAAATCCCGTTTCGATCCGTATCGGTGCACCTCTGCGTAAATTTTCCGGTTGTACGTTTCCTGGTAGAGAGTGATTCCCTCGCAGCCCGCATGAGCAAGCGCCTGGTACTCATCCCGGGTCATTGCGAACGATTCCACGGTAACAGCATGGAAGTGTTTCGCAGCAAGAGCGACGCACTCGCGCAGATAGTCAAAATCCGCTGCAGGATGTCTTTCCCCGGTAAGAAGCAGGATATCTTCGACCCCGAGTTCTCTCAACGCGGAGATTTCAGAGAACAGCTCGCTGGTTTCGAGGCGCCGTCGCGGCTGTTTCCTGTCGGACGCGAACCCGCAATATGCACACCCACCGGTGCAGTAATTGGAGATGTAGAGCGGTGTGTACAACGAAATAGTCTTCCCGAAATGACTGCGCGTGATGTCCTTGGCGCGTCCGGCCAGGTTTTCCATGTATCGGCCGGCAGGACGTGACAGCAGTACCGCGAACTCGCGGATTCCCGGGACTTCAGAGCACAAGGCGGCCCTGACCCGGCCTTCCGTGGCATCGCCTGCGGTTTCGACCCATGGCGACGGGTTCAGCCACGAAGAAAGATTCTTCACTTCTCCTCCCCGGAAAGAAACGCCGTGAGCGGACTCGTGGCAACGGCAGTGCCCGAGCTCGGCATGAGACCGGCACACCTTGCAGAGTAACCGACGTCCGCCGCAGCGGCAAATGCTTCAGCCATGGCTGGCGGGTCATCGGCATTGGCAATTGCGCTGTTGATCAGAACCGCATCACACCCTATCTCCATGGCGGCCGCCGCCTCCGATGGTGCGCGTATCCCGGCATCTACAATAACGGGAATGTTGCTGTCGCGAATGATAAGCTTCAGCATTTCATGGGTCCGCAGTCCATGGCCGCTCCCGATCGCCGAGCCCAGCGGCATTACCGATGCGCAACCCACATCCTCCAGTCGCTTTGCCAGCACGGGATCAGCCGGCATATACGGCATAACGAGAAAACCCTCCTTCACCAGCAGTCCGGCTGCTTCGTATGTCTCAACTGGATCCGGCATCAGATGATGCGGATTCGGATGAATTTCCAGCTTCACGAACGGACTGCCGCTCAGTTCTCTCCCGAGCAGGGCTGCCCGCACTGCTTCCCCGGCGTTGCGCGCGCCGGACGTGTTCGGCATGATCGTAACGCCGTCAAGCCGGCTCAGGGGACCGTACAGGTCATCGGCTTTCCCGCCCGGATTGAATCGGCGCAGCGCGACGGTCACCAGTTGAGTTCTCGATGCCTTAACGGCCTGTACCATGGTCTCCACATCCGAGAATTTCCCGGTCCCAACGAGCAGTCTCGACGAGAATTCGTGCTTCCCAAGTTTCAGAGTGTCACTCATTCCATCTCCATCCCTACCACCTACCACCTACCACCTACCACCCACCACCTTCTTTCACCCTCCTCCTGCAAAAGTCAAAACTTCCACCCGATCGCCGGCACTGATTCTGACCGCATCCCAGTCTGTGCGACGGATTACATTTTCGTTCAGGACAATCGCGACCCGCTCAGGAATTGCGCTCATTTCGCCAAGCAGCGAGCGAATCGTTCGGTCGCCATGATGCTCATGCCGTGAGCCGTTCAGCAGGACATGGAAATCTTCAGGCTCGGCGCTCATCCCGTAATCTCCAGCATTCTTTCGATGGCGCATCTTGCCCGCACCGCCGTCTTCTCCTGCACGGTCACGACGTGCCGCATATCCTGAAGAGACCAGAGGACCTTTTCGAGAGTTGTGCGCTTCATGTTCGGACAGACCGCTGATTCCGCGGCAGGATAGAAATGCCTGCCGGGATTCTCTTTTCTCAGCCTGTGGATAATTCCTGTTTCGGTGCCGACGATAAATTCCCCGGCCTGTGATGATGCGGCGAATCTGCACATGCCGCCGGTGGAAAGGACCTGGTCCGCCATACGCCTCACATCCGGCGTACATTCCGGGTGCACCATGGTCACCGCATGGGGATGCGAGGATTTCAACCGTTCAATGTGTTTGGGCATGATGCGGACATGAGTAGGGCAATAACCGGGCCAGAGCAGGAGTTTGCGCCCGGTTTCTTCCTGTACATACGCCCCCAGGTACTTGTCCGGAACAAAGATAATCTCTTCTGTCTTATCGAACGACTCCACCACCCTGACCGCATTGGCAGAGGTACAGCATACATCGCTTTCCGCTTTCACATCGGCCGTGCTGTTTACGTAGCACACAACTCTGGCACCCGGATGTTCGGTCTTCATACGCCGCAGATCCTCGGCCGTGATCATGTCGGCCATCGGACATCCCGCATTAAGGTCCGGCATCAATACCTTCTTCTCTGGAGACAGAATCGCTGCTGTTTCGGCCATGAAATCTACGCCGCAGAATACGATTACTTCCGCCTCCGTCTTTGCCGCCTGCCGGCTCAATCCAAGCGAGTCGCCCGCGAAGTCGGCGATATCCTGCACTTCCGGAAGCTGGTAATTATGTGCCAGGATAACGGCATTCCGTACCTGTTTCAGTCGAACGACCTTTTCTGTCAGCGATTCGGACATTTCTGCCTCGTTATCAGACCTCACACCTGGATCCATCCCCCGCCCATAACCTCGTCACCGTCATAGATCACCCCCGCCTGACCCGGAGTGACAGCAAACTGGGGGGAGGAGAATTCAACATGGAGTGAATCCTCGCCATGCGGGCGAAGGACAGCGGTCTCTTCCTGATGCATATAGCGTACCCGGACTTTGTAAGTCCGGGACAGATCAGGCGCGATGCCTTTTGTCCAGTGGACATTCCTCAGCATGCAGGTCGTGCAGAGGGCCTCATCACGAGAGCCTACTTCCACCGTATTGTCTGAAGCCGCGATGCGCACGACATATCTCGGCGTTTGGGCAAATACCCCGAGCCCCCGTCTTTGGCCTACCGTATAGTTGTGTATGCCGGCGTGAGTACCCAGTCGTTGTCCGTCGGTTGCCACGACAGGACCGGACCGTGGAACTTCCGGACGCATCTTCTCCACGAAGCGGCCGTACTGTCCGTCGGGCACAAAGCACAAGTCGCGGCTTTCCTCACGTTGGGCAAGAGGAAGGCCACGGCTCTGCGCGTACGTGACAACATCGTCCTGCTTCAACATGCTGCCCAGAGGGAACGTAGTGTGCTGGAGTTGCCTCTGGTTCAAACGATGCAGGAAATACGACTGATCCCGCAGGGGATCCCGGGCCTTGAGAAGCCGGTGTGAGCCGTTCTCCGGATGTATCCGTGCGTAGTGGCCCGTGGCAAGCCCGGCACACCCGAATTGCACAGCCCTTGTCAGAAGGAAGCCGAACTTGATCTTCTTATTGCAGTTAACACAGGGCGACGGGGTCCGCCCCTCAGCGTATTCCGCCACAAAAGGATCGACCACGTACTCGCGGAACATTTCCGAGGCGTTAAGCACGTAGTGCGGGATACCAAGGACCCTGCATACCCTGCGGGCCCTGCGCACGTCTTCCTCTGAACAACAGCGTGATCCTTCCTTCCACATATGTGCGGTCAGTCCGATCACTTCACAGCCCTGGCCCACAAGCAGAGCCGCGGCCACAGAGCTGTCCACGCCGCCACTCATGCCTACCGCGATCTTTCGTGTCCGGGCCTCCGCCACAGTCTTCTCTCCTCACGCCTACAGCACAGGCTGACGGCATTGGCGCTATTGCTGACTTGCGGACAACGCCCGGGCAAAATCAGCCTTCACATCTTCAACGTTCTCCAGCCCCACAGCCACCCGCACGAATTCCGGCGTGACGCCGGCGGCGCGTTGCGCTTCTTCCGACATCTGCTGATGGCTCGTTGAGGCAGGATGCAGGACCAGGGTCTTCGCATCGCCTACATTTGCCAGGTGACTGGCCAGTTTCACACTGTCGATGAATTTCCGGCCCGCCTGACACCCGCCCTTTATCCCGAATCCGAGAACCGCGCCATATCCGCCGCTGAGGTATTTGCCGGCAATAGCATGATACGGGTGACCGGGCAGTCCCGTGTAGTTCACCCATTCCACTGTTTCCTGATCCTTCAGCCACCTGGCCAAATCGAGAGCATTTGCACATTGCTGGCGGATGCGCAGTGGAAGGGTTTCCAGCCCCTGTAGAAACAGAAAGGCATTGAAGGGACTGGGGCACAAACCGATGTTCCGCATTCCCTGTACACGGGCCTTGATAATAAAAGCTACGTTGCCCATGTCCGGAACGTCCTTCAGCGCGTCCCAGTAAATGAGGCCGTGGTAGCTTTCGTCGGGCGTGGTGAATCCCGGAAAACGTCCCTGCGACCAGTCGAATTTCCCGCTATCTACAATGACTCCGCCGATGGATGTGCCGTGACCCCCGATCCATTTCGTGCATGAATGCACCACGATGTCCGCCCCGTGCTCGATCGGACGGCAGAGAATCGGAGCAAAGGTGTTGTCCACTATCACAGGAATGCCGGCTGAGTGCGCAACGTCCGCAATGGCCTTCAGGTCCGGCACATCGCCCTTGGGATTACCGATCGTCTCAAGATAGACTGCCCTGGTGTTCTCCCTGATCGCCGCCTTGATTCTGTCCGGCGTCGGCTCGTCCGCAAATGTCACGTCGATACCGATCTTCGGGAGGGTGTACCGGAAACACGTTTCCGTGCCGCCGTAGAGCGAGGCGGAACTGACAATATGGTCGCCTGCTTCGGCGATGGTGTGGATGGCTAAAAATATGGCCGCCATTCCGCTGGAAGTCAACAGCCCGCCGGTCCCGCCTTCCAGGGCGGCAATACGCTTTTCAACCACGTCGGACGTAGGGTTCATCAGTCGCGTGTAGATATTCCCGAACTCCTTGAGCGCAAAGAGATTCGCCGCGTGTTCGGTGTCATTGAAGACGTAGCTGGTGGTCTGGTAGATAGGCACGGCACGCGCACCCGTTGTCTGGTCGGGGACTTGGCCGGCGTGAAGAGACAGGGTTTCGGGATTTCTTCTTTCGAATAGCATAACAACTCCTTTCGTACGACATAACTGTCGTCATGGATGTTTCTCGTGTGATTCTCAGATTTGGAAACTTAACGTCTCAGTTCCTTTCCCTTGTGCAAGATCAGCGATACTTGCGCTTTCAAAGACACGTTCAATCGCATCGTTCGCTTCCTGCCATAGCTTCCGCGCAGGACATCGCCCTTCCCGTTCGCATGCCCCCGTGATACAGGGCGCAAGGCATACCTCTCCCTCAATGACTGCGAGTAAATCGGCGACACGGATACGATCGGCCGGACCGGCGAGCATTGCTCCACCCCGTTTCCCCCTGCGGCTTTTTACAAAACCCAATCCCCTCAGTTTTACCAGAAGCTGTTCAACATAGTCCGCGGAGATGCCTTCTTCTTCCCCTATAATCCGCGCGCTTTTCGCCTCCCCGCCCGGCACCCGCGCAAGGTTAACCATAATCCGCACCGCATACCGCCCCTTAGTCGAGACATTGATCATAATAACGTTATTTCCTTTTCTCGTATACCTGATTGACATAATCAGACTACTCGGATAATGTACACAATACCTGTTTCCAGTGCAAATACTAATTATCTGGTCGATTCACACCCTTATTCATGACAGAAGCGTCTCTTTTTCCTATCATTCTGATTGACATGATCAGAGTACTCGGATAATGTTCCCGTGAAATAGGCAATAGCAGGAAAATTCAGAAACCCGGCAAAGTGCAGGGACTGATGCGACTGCCCGCTCAAACACTCGTGATTCAAGGACTTGAATTGAAACAAGACAATGAAGCGCAAATCCATTAATACCGTTATGGGGGTACCCCTTTCGACAGAAGAGGCCCAGAGATATTTGCGTCAGACTGCATTGCCGGGCATCGGGGAAAAAGGGCAGATGAGACTCCGTTCCGCACGTGTGCTTGTTGTCGGCGTCGGGGGCCTGGGCTGTCCTGTGTCCCTGTATCTGACGGCTGCCGGAATCGGAACGATCGGACTGGTAGACGGCGACAGCGTTGAGCTCCACAATCTTCAGCGTCAAATCCTGTACACGACTGACGATGTCGGGCTCGACAAGGTCGACGTCTCCGCATCAAAACTCGCCAAACTCAATCCAGGAGTCAACATCGAGCGACATAAAGAGCGTCTTACAGCGCACAATGCCAGGGCATTAATCAAGTCCTACGATTTCATCGTCGATGCTACCGACAATTTGACAGCCAAGTTCCTGATCGCGGACGCATCCCACGCTGTGCGCAAGCCCTATTCCCATGCCGGTATCTTTGAGTATATGGGGCAGACGATCACCGTCCTTCCGGGTAAAACATCCTGCTACCGATGCATTTTCGACGCTCCCCCTCCCCTGGTCGACTCAGCTCCCCGGGGACCCCTCGGTGTTATCCCGGCTGTTATCGGATCCATTCAGGCTACTGAGACTGTTAAGTTCTTTACCGGAACGGGTCAACTGCTTGCAGACAACCTGCTTGTATATAATGCCCTTGCCATGACTTTTCGAAAAGTGAAGACGAAACGGAATCCGAATTGTATTCTGTGCGGTTCCGGGACAGTTCAACCTCCGCTCCAAAATGATAAGGACATGCTCGACAGGAAGCTCTCGGAACTCCGTGCAATTGTCCGCACGACACGTGGCATTGTTATAGCTTTTTCCGGAGGCGTCGACAGCACATTTCTGGCCGCAGTCGCGCATGATATACTCGGCGACAGGGCCCTGGCAGTAACGGCACTGTCTCCTCTCTACCCTGCTCATGAACAGGTCGAGGCGAGGAAGCTTGCCGGAGGAATAGGAATCCGGCATCAGACCGTGGCCTCCGATGAGCTCGATGTGCCGGGTTTCGCGGAGAACCCGCCCAACAGATGCTACTTGTGCAAGGACGAACTGTTCACGGTGGTCAGGAAAGTTGCCGCAAAGCATGGCATCAGCATCATTGCCGACGGAACGAATGCGGATGACAGTAACGATTATCGTCCCGGCCGCAAGGCTGCCGCACAACACGGCGTGATCAGTCCGCTTCTTGATGCGGGTCTGAGTAAGGCTGAGATACGAGAATTGTCGAAACGAATGAAACTGCCCACGGCCGGGAAAGCCGCGTTCGCCTGCCTCGCGTCAAGGTTTCCCTACGGAACCAGGATTACGAAAGACAAACTGGCCGCTGTCGGGGCTGTAGAAGACCGCCTGCGGGAGATGGGGTTCCGTCAGTTTCGGGTCCGGCACCATGGCGACATTGCCAGAATTGAAGTCGGCAAGGAGGAGATCAAGCGTTTCCTGGAAATGGATTTAGAGGAGCAAATCGTTAAACTCGCGAAGAAAGCGGGTTTCAGTTATGTTGCTCTTGATATCGAGGGTTATCGTACGGGAAGCCTGAATACTGATACCGGCTTGAACCGAAAACCGGGCGGCGGCTCCCATCCGGCCGAAGCATCAAGGTGATTAAAGGAGATGCCCAATGTGGAATTACACAGACAAGGTACTGGACCATTTCCGCAATCCTCACAACGTTGGCGAAATAGAGAACCCCGACGGCGTTGGCGAAGTTGGGTCCATGGCCTGCGGCGACGCGCTCAAGCTCACGTTCAAACTTAACGATAAAAAGCGCATAGCGGACGTAAAGTTCAAGACGTTCGGATGCGCCAGCGCCATCGCGTCATCTTCGGCCCTTACTGAAATTATCAAAGGCAAAACTCTCGAAGAAGCCGAACGCGTAACCAACCGGGACATCGCCGAATACCTGGGCGGATTGCCGGAGCAGAAAATGCACTGTTCCGTTATGGGAAGAGAAGCCCTGGAAGCCGCTATTGCTAACTACCGCACCGGCGCATCCGGCACTGAAACGATTGACGGCAGCGTGATCTGCACCTGCTTTGGAGTAACGGACAAGGAGATCGAACGCGTAGTCAAGGACAATGACCTGACTACGGTCCAACAGGTTACCGATTACTGCAAGGCAGGCGGCGGATGCGGCAAGTGCCGGCCCGACATAGCATCCATAATCGCGAAGATACGGCACTCCCCTCCCCCGCCGCCCAATGAAGATTTTCACTCCGGTCCGGAGCCTGCCCGAATGACCAGCGTTCAGAAGATCCATCGAATTGAGGAGGTTATTGACGGCGAGGTCCGGCCGCAACTCCAGAAAGACGGAGGGGATATCGAACTTATCGACGTAGCCGGAGACAGGGTAATCGTAGCTCTGCGCGGCATGTGCGCCAAATGCAATGTGGCTCAATTCACACTTCATGGCCTCCTGGAAAGGAAATTGCGGGAGTTCGTGTCGCCCGATCTCACGGTCGAGGAGGAACAGCCATGAAGAACGTATACATGGATAACAATGCAACGACACGGGTTGCGCCGGAAGTGACTGAAGCAATGCTGCCCTTTTTCAACGACCTCTGGGGCAATCCGTCGAGCATGCACGCCTTTGGCGGCAAAGTGAAACAGCATATGGAAGAAGCAAGGGAAAAAGTGGCCGCGCTGATCAACGCGGACCCATCGGAAATCCTGTTTACCTCGTGCGGCACCGAGAGTGATAACACGGCTATACGCGGCGCCGTGGAGGCCAACCCGGCATACAGGCGGATTATCACCAGCCGCGTAGAGCATCTGGCGGTCCTTGAACCGGCACGATACCTGCGGGAGCGTGGTTACACGACGACCGGAATTGGCGTAGACGGCAACGGACAGCTCGATTTCGACGCATTTGCGCGCGCTCTTGCAGAAGGCCCGGCGCTTGTAAGCCTCATGTGGGCCAACAATGAAACCGGGGTCGTTTTCCCCATGCAAGAGATCGCTGAAAAGGTCAAAGAGTCCGGCGGAATCCTGCATACCGACGCCGTCCAGGCTGTGGGCAAGGTGCCGGTTGACGTGCAGAAAGTTCCGGTCGATATGCTGTCTCTTTCCGGCCACAAAATCCATGCCCCGAAAGGCATCGGCGCCCTGTTTGTCCGCAAGGGCACACGATTGCAGGCACTTCTCCTGGGAGGGCATCAGGAGGGCGGACGCCGCGGCGGCACCGAAAACGTACCCTACATAGTGGGCCTCGGACGCGCCTGCGAGCTTGCGGCAGGTTCTCTCTCCAAGGACACAGAGCGCATTGCGCGGCTCCGTGACAAGTTGGAAAACGGCATTGCAGTTGAGTGCCCGCATACGAGGGTTAACGGCGACAGGGATCACCGCGTACCGAATACCACGAATATCAGCTTCGACTACATAGAAGGCGAGGCAATACTGTATTCACTGAGCGACCGTGGAATCGCCGCGTCTTCCGGATCGGCATGCACATCCAGTTCCCTGGAACCGTCCCACGTGATCAGGGCCATGGGTATACCGTTTACTTCCGCCCACGGTTCGGTCCGCTTCAGCCTGAGCCGGTACAACACAGAACACGAGATAGACTATGTATTGGAGTGTATGCCCCCCATCGTGGAGAGACTTCGGGGCCTCTCGCCGTTTGCCTGACATTCAGCATCCGGAGGTCGACGAAGCTTAAAACAGGAAAAAGAGGAGAAACGATACAATGAGCTGCTACAAAGACAATTCACTTTCAATTGGAAACACGCCGCTTGTCCAACTGCACAAGGTGGCGGGAGACAAGGCCGTGGTCCTCGGCAAAGTCGAGGGGCGCAACCCCTCTTACTCGGTCAAGTGCAGGATCGGCGCGTCCATGGTCTGGGATGCTGAAAAAAGGGGCGTTCTCAAGCCCGGCATGGAGATTGTGGAGCCGACAAGCGGCAATACAGGCATCGCCCTGGCTTATGTCGGCGCCGCGCGCGGGTACAAAGTCACTCTGACCATGCCCGAAACCATGAGCATTGAGCGGCGCAAGATACTTAAAGCGTTCGGGGCCAATCTGGAGCTGACGCCGGGCGAAAAGGGCATGCCCGGCGCCATCGCGAAAGCAGAGGAACTCCTCGCGTCCGATCCCAAACGCTATTTCATGCCTCAGCAGTTCAAGAACCCGGCCAATCCGGCAATTCATGAGAAGACGACAGGCCCGGAGATATGGAAAGACACTGAGGGCGGGATCGACGTGCTGATTACGGGAGTCGGGACCGGAGGAACAATTTCCGGCGTCTCGCGTTACATCAAGAACACGCAGGGAAAGAAGATTGTCTCCGTGGCCATAGAGCCGAGCAATAGCCCGGTCATTACCCAGAAGCTTGCAGGCGAAGAACTGAAGCCCGGCCCACACATGATCCAGGGCATTGGCGCCGGCTTTATTCCGGACGTTCTGGATCTTTCACTTGTGGACCGCGTTGAACAGGTGGCCAACGAGGAAGCCATGGATTTTGCCCGCCGACTGACGCTTGAAGAAGGCATTCTTTCCGGCATATCCAGCGGAGCGGCGGCGGCGGTGGCCGCTCGACTCACCAGGGAGCCGGAATTCGAGAACAAGACCATTGTAGTAATTCTACCCGATTCTGGGGAAAGATACCTTTCGACAACGCTTTTTGATGTGCGACAATGATGTCGAGAACAGCGCTACATGCAAGTCTCCTGCTGTCCGTGTGCGCGGCTTTGCTTACGGGATGCGCGTCTATCCGCGAAGGAGTGGACGGCAGACATGTTCCTGTCGGAATTTCGCCGTCCGATGAATCGGTGGAGAACCGATCGCTTGATCTCCCTGCACTTCGTGACGATAGCAGTTTGGATGACTACCTCAAATACGCGGCCCTTAACAACCCGGGGTTAGAGGCGGCCTTCAGCCGTTGGAAGGCGGCGCTGGAACGTATTCCCCAGGCGAAGAGCCTGCCCGACCCACGTTTCAATTACGCGTATTTCATTGAAAATGTTGAGACGCGTGTGGGTCCGCAGGAGCAGAAGCTTGGTCTATCTCAAACATTTCCCTGGTTTGGGAAATTGAGCCTGAAGGGTGATATCGCCGGAGAAATGGCGGCGGCTGAAAGAGAGGCCTACGAGAAGACAAAACTTCGTCTCTTCTACGAAGTCAAGGCAGCCTATCACGACTACTATTACCTCGCCAGATCCCTTACCATCACAAAGGAACATCTTAAGCTCGTCGGCAATCTTGAAGCCGTGGCCAGAACGCGATTCAAGACAGGCACCGCTCCTCACGGGTCCGTTGTACAGGCGCAGGTCGAGCTGGGAAAACTGGCCGATCGGCTCAAAACCCTGGAGTCGTTGCGAAAGCCGATAACGGCAAGACTGAATGCCGCGCTCAATCGCTCAACCCATTCACCTCTGCCGTGGCCCAAGGCGCTTCCCTACAGTACGCTCGGCCTGACGGACGAGGCAGTCAGGGAATTGCTCATCCAACACAATCCAGACTTGAAACGACTTGAGCGCCTGGCGGCAAAGGAAGGACACGCTGTAGCCCTGGCACGCAAGGAATACTTCCCGGATATTACCGTCGGCGCCGAGTACGTGAGCACGGGCGAGGCAAACATGCCCGATGTCGCCGACAGCGGAAAAGACCCGGTCATGGCCATGATCTCGGTGAACATACCTATCTGGTACGGCAAATATCGAGCCGCAGAGCGTGAAGCCATGCTCCAACTGTCCGCGGTGCGAAAAGAAAAGGGCGACTTCAAGAACCGCCTGCTGTCGGGCCTGGAACTGGCTCTTTACCATTTTCGGGATGCCGAACGGAAGGTCGATCTCTACCGGGATACTCTGATTCCCAAAGCGGAGGAATCCCGGAAGGTTGCCCAGCAGGGATTTGAAGCCGGAAAGGTCACGTTTATCTCCTTGATTGATGCAGAACGCATACTGCTGGAATTCCGGCTTGCCGCGGAAAATGCTCTGGCGGAGAAGGGAAAACGGCGCGCGGAACTTGAAATGCTCACAGGAAGCGAATTAACGGGAAAGAACGAGTGAGAATGGCAAGATGACGGACCAGGGTTCAATCTACATGAAATTCTCAGAAACATTTCTCGAGATGGCGCCGTACCTGTTGTTCGGCTTCGCCATGGCGGGGCTGTTGTCCGTGTTGATATCAGAACGCCTTGTCCGGAAACACCTTGGCGGACACGGCCTCTGGTCGGTGCTCAAGGCTTCCTGTTTCGGTGTGCCTCTCCCGCTATGCTCCTGCGGCGTTGTGCCCGTAGCCGCTGCTCTGCGCAGACAGGGAGCCGGCAAAGGCGCAACAACTGCCTTCCTTATCTCGACGCCTCAAACGGGCGTTGACAGCATAATGGTTACGCTCAGCCTGCTTGGCCCCGTCTTCGCCATATTCAGACCGGTCGCGGCGTTCGTCAGCGGCGTCATCGGCGGCGCAGCGGTGAACCTGGTGTCCGAAAGCCGGGTCGACAACCCCGGCGCCCAGGCACACTCCGCGGATGAAGGCAACAGTAGTGACGCGAACGGGAAACCGTTGCTGGTTCGAGCCTTGGCATACGGTTTCCTGACCCTCCCAAGGGATATTGGCCGTCCTCTGCTTGCGGGCGTCTTCATCGCGGGTCTTATCTCCGTGGCGGTCCCGACGGATTTCCTGCCCGAGAGCATAAGAACCGGCATCCCGGCAATGCTGTTGCTGTTGGCGCTTGGAGTGCCCATGTATGTATGCGCAACCGCTTCGATACCCATCGCGGCGGCTCTTCTCGTCAAGGGGGTCGCTCCCGGCGCCGTACTTGTCTTCCTCATGACCGGTCCGGCCACGAACGCGGCGACACTTGCCACTCTCTGGAAACTCCTGGGGAAAAAGACAACTGTGATCTACCTGCTCGCAGTTGCCGCAACCGCCATGCTGTCCGGCCTTCTCCTGGACGGACTCTTTGCATCCGGAGGCTACGAATCGGCTGCCCACGTGCACCGGATGCTTCCATTCAGTGTAAAGCTTATCTCCGCGCTTATTCTTCTGGCGGTACTGGCCTACGCCCTTTTGTTCTCCCGCCGGCGCGACCATTTGCCGGCCGGCGTTCCGCTCACAAGGTTGAAGATCGAAGGCATGACCTGTTCGCACTGCGCTGAATCGGTAAAGGAGGTGCTGTCCCGCTGTTCAGGTGTAACGTCAGTTGCCGTTTCGCAGGAAAGAGGCGAGGCGGTCGTGGCAGGCAAAAGGGCGAGCCTGGAAGAACTCGTCGAAGCAGTTGCGGCGCTCGGATACACAGTTTCGAGGACGGATACGGATCGGAAGCAGAAAGGAGGCGGCGGTGCGGAGAACAGGTGGTAGGTGGTAGGTGGTAGGTGGTAGGTGGTAGGTGGTAGGTGGGAGTTGATCACGGCGACGGACCGCGATGTGATCATGGCGACCGACCGCGACGTGATCATGGCGACCGACCGCGATGTGATCATGGCGACCGACCGCGACGTGATCACGGCGACCGGACGCAAGGAAATCTTGAGGCGAAACGGAGGTGAACAAAACGGATCGGGGTTGAATCAGAGGATAGAGATCGAGATAGGAATGGCTCGATCCCGAGCGCCGATCTTGTTGAGCCCGCCCCGGCCTGGCCTCTAGAATCAGAGGATGTCCTTGGAGGCCACCGTGCTTCCAGCCATGGAGGCCACCGTACTTACAGCCATGGAGGCCACCGTACTTTCAGCCATGGAGGCCACCGTACTTACAGCCATGGAGGCCACCGTACTCCCAGGAGGATCCCATGATGCTCTGTAACCGAGTTCCCAAAGCGCTTCAACGAGGGCGTTCTCCCGGGCTTACCGGTTCTCTCGTCCTTCTCGTCCTTCTCCTCCTTCCTCTCCTCCCGGGCCGGCCCGGCCCGGTGGCGGCCCAGGAAGGGAGCATGTGGTCCCGGGTGGACTCGATCTTCCTGCAAATGGACAGGACAACCACTCCGGGTTGCGCCCTTTCCGTCATGGAAGAAGGCCGCCCCCTGTACTTCCGGGGCTACGGGATGGCGAATCTTGAATACGGCGTTCCCATCTCCCCCTCTTCCGTCTTCCACGTTGCCTCGGTCTCGAAGCAGTTCACCACCTTTGCCGTCTCCCTCCTGGTGGCCGAAGGACGTGTCTCCTGGGAGGATGACATCCGGACGTACGTGCCGGAGGTTCCCGACTTCGGTGAGACCATCACTCTCCGCCACCTGGCGAACCACACCAGCGGGCTCCGGGACCAGTGGAGCCTGCTGGGCATGGCCGGGTGGCGCTTCGAGGGCGACGTCATCACCCAGGGGGACGTGCTGGACATCACCTCCCGTCAGACGGCCCTGAACTTCCCGGTGGGGACCCAGTACCTCTACTCCAACACGGGGTTCACCCTCCTGGCCGTGGTGGTGGAACGGGTGAGCGGCCAGACCCTGAAGGAATTCGCCCAGGAAAGGATCTTCGGTCCACTGGGGATGGAGGGGACCCATTTCCACGATGACCACAACACCATGGTTCCGGACCGAGCCTACGCCTACGCCCCCATCGCAGAAGGGAAGTATCGGATCAGCATCCCGGACTTCGACGTGGTGGGGGCCACGAGCCTCCACACCACCGTGGAAGACATGGCCCGATGGGACCGGAACTTCTACACGGCGGAGGTCGGCGGCCCGGAGGTGGTGGAGGAAATGCATCGCAGAGGGGTCCTCCGCTCCGGCGACACCATTCCCTACGCCCTGGGCCTGGTGCACGGGCGCTACCGAGGCCTCTCCACTGTGGGCCACGGCGGGGCTGACGCCGGCTACCGGAGCCAGTTCCTCCGCTTCCCGGAACAGGAGACCTCGGTGGCCGTGCTCTGCAACTTTCCCTCCAGCAACCCGGGCAGGCTGGCCACCCGGGTGGTGGACATCGTCCTGGAAGGCGCTCTTTCCGCTTCTCCTTTGGCAGAGGAAGGCGCGGAGCCCGATCCGGACGGTCCCGATCCGGACGGTCCCGATCCCGTGCCCCTGACCCCGGAAGAGCTGGAGCGCCTGGATGGATTCTAC
>JAWODU010000104.1:0-3761 GCA_046483125.1 Kiritimatiellia bacterium | reverse complement strand
GCGCTGCCGAATCCGGCTGATCTGTGATAAAGGACTCATCGTTCTTGTATGCACTATTATATAATTACCTATAAGAGTCAAGACAAAAAAAGAGAAAACATCAGCTTTTTCGCATTTTCCCGCCAAGCAGCCTCAAAATCCTCGATTTTCCTATGAATCTTGTCTGTGTTCCCTTATGGCAAAACTTCAGTTTTTAATCGCGTCCTTATGGGCGGATTTTCAGGCAAAAAGCATGAAATCCGGCGCTGAAATCGAGCAGTGTAGCGAGCACGTTGATTGCCATAAGGACGGAGGGCAGGGGGCAGAGGGCGGAGGGGAAGTGTGAAGCGGAGACAGGAAGTGGTTGACAGGGTTTTAACGTATTCCTAACATCTGGCGCCAACCGAATAAGTCCGGTAGGTTCAATCGGGAATTGCGGCATGAGTGTTATTCCATTCCTCAAGGGATTGATTTTCAATCTGTGTATCATGCTGGCTCTTGTGGTGCTTTGCGCGCTGGTGCGTGATCTGTGGCCGCAGTACAAACGCAGGTTTGGCGTATGGCCGCCCGGCGTTCTGAGCGGCGTGATGGCCACGGTGGCCATGATGCTTGCCGTGGAGACGCAGAAGGGCGTTATTTTTGACTGCCGCTCCGGCGTCATAGGCGCCTGCGCGCTGATTCACGGCCCGGCCGCGGCCGCCGTCAGCATCGTTCCGCCTCTAGCTTACAGGCTATGGCTGGGCGGCATCGGGGTCGGCCCGGGGGTTCTGGAGATAGTCCTGCCGGCAATATTCGGAAGCGTATGTTACGTATGGTTTCGGCGACAGGGGGAATCTCTTGATCTTAAGCGGGTTTTGCTTTCCGCCGTCTTTATTTCCTCCGGCACGATGGCTTTGACACTGGGTTTTATTCTGTCTTTTGTGCCGACGCTGGGCCTGCGGACGCCGGGGGAACTCCTGGTAGTGATATTGAATCCCGCGCTAACGATCATGGTGCTGGGTTCGCTGATCCTGCTGGAAGAAAAGCATTTTGACGCGGTGGAAACCATGCAGGAAAATAACCGGCGCGCGCTTCATTCGCAGAAAATGGCAGCCCTGGGTCAGTTTTCCCGGAAAATAGCGCACAATTTTCTGAACAACTTTACGGTGATCCTGGGCAACGCTCAGATCGCCAGGGACAGGTCTGCGGGAGAGTCCGAGGTGAAAAACGGAATGGACGATATAATCCATTCGGTGGGAAGAATGTCTTATCTTGCGGGTGAATTGCTCGCTTTCGCGCACCCTTCTTCGCTGAATACGCGCCGCATGGATCTCGGCAAAAGCCTCAGCGGTATCAGGAAAATGCTCGCCGAGGTGATAAACCCGGAAATAGAGCTGGTGATGGAATCGTCGAAAAACGCCGGGTGCGTGAATATCGATCCCGACCAGATCGCGCAGGCGGTGGTGCACATGGCGGTTAACGCGGTGGAAGCCATGCCGGGGAAAGGCGAGATCCGGATAGAGGCGCGGCGGGCCGGACTGTCTTCGGGAAAGATTACCAGGCTTCAGGCGGGCACTCACGAAAAGGACAGGCACAAGGGAGAGTTCGCGGTTCTGTCCGTAAGCGATACCGGCTGTGGAATGCCGGAAGAGGTGTGTCCCAGGATTTTCGAGCCGTTTTTTACGACGAAGGAGAAAAAAGAAAACACGGGTCTTGGACTGGCAACGGTTTACAACATAATCCGTTCGCACGATGGATATGTAGACGTTGAAAGCCGCCAGGGCCGCGGCACGACTTTCTACATTTACTTTCCCGTTGTCGAGGAATCGGAGACAGCGTGACAAGTCAGGCTAAGACTATTCCCCGTTTTTTTTCGTCGAATTTTTGAACGTATCCGCGCCGGGGCCCGTGAGTTTCAGGCCGGGGAAAGCTTTCAGAAGGGCGGCCTGTGCTTCAAAAACATCCTGTTTGGATTTCGCTTCCTTCTCGCCGTTTTTTGCGTACTCGCCCATCAGCGCTTTTCTTTCCTCCCCGGAGGAATTGTTCAGTTTATTCACGAGCCGGGCGTGTTCGGCAAGGATGCGATCGTAATTCTCTTTTGCGGAGGAATAGGCTTCCAAAGCCTCGGACTGCGCCGGGCTCAACCCGTGAGCCTGTTTCAGGGGGGAAACATCCAGGAGAAGCACCTGGTTCTTAGCGAGTTCGGGAATATGGATGGTCATCTCGATTTGACCTTGCTCTATTTGTTCCGGCTCGGGGCCGGGACCCTGAGGCTGAATTGTTCCGCCGTCGCGCAGGCGCGGAAAATGTTTGAATAGAGCGGCCTGCGCCGCTTCCAGGGTCCTTTTGAGAGGCTGTTCCTCGCCTTTGCGCAGGCGAAGTTTGTTCATGAGTTCTTCGCGGGTTCTTCCCGAGGCCGCGTCCATCTGTCTTACCAATTGAGTGCTTTCTTCCAGAAAGGAATCGTATTGCGACCTGGCCTGTTTGTAGCGGTTAAGGGCGGCGGTCTCAGCCGCGGTCAGATCGGACCGGTCTTCGAGCGGGCCGACATCAACGGGCGGAATGGGCCCCGTGCCTTTCGTGCCGCCTTCCTGTCCTCCCCTGGGGATCTTCACTTCCATGCTTTCAAGGTGCATGGGAAACAGCCTCTGTTTTGTCCCTTCCCGTTCTACAACAAATTTGAAGCCGACATATCCCAGTAGATTGCCGGTTTCAGCCTTTTTTCTGCCGGCGCGCACAAAACTGACCTCTCTCGGTTCTTCGAGACGGAGAGAAGTGATCTTGGTGTCTTTTTCTTTCAAGGTGGTGCCGCTGTCTGTGCGGAAGACAAAGCGGCCGTTTTTGTACCTGTAGAATGTGCCGGTGTGTTTTTCCGACCCGATCTGAATGGTATCCCCGCCCGCGAAACATACGGCCGGAAGAATGAGCGCTAAAAAAACCCGAAACAGGGAAGTCTTCATATATTCAATAAAACGTCTCGTCTGTTGACGAGGTTCAGATTGCCGGTCGAACCGTGACGCACCCGCCTTGGTGCCGTCCGCCGTGGCGGACGAAACTACGCCGCGGCCATTTTCGCCAAAAGGCAATAACGGGTAGAGGCGGAGGGATTCGAACCCACGACCCGCGGATTAAGAGTCCGCTGCTCTGCCGACTGAGCTACGCCTCCGAAAAATATGGAGCGAGCGAAGGGATCCCGCCAGCGCCTTGGAATGGAGCGAGCGAAGGGATTCGAACCCTCGACAGCCACCTTGGCAAGGTGATGCTCTACCAACTGAGCTACGCTCGCTTGACCTGTAAATTTCATACGCCTGCTCAAATTCCTTTTTGTTTCGAACGGTTCAGCCGGCGGGACAAGTTCGAACTTTACCCCGCCATGGCGGGGCCTCGACAGCCACCTTGGCAAGGTGATGCTCTGCCAACTGAGCTACGCTCGCTCAGGAACAACCGAAAGAGTAAGGATACGAACGCGAAATGCAAGAAGGGAATTGCGGGTGGCGGGACAAATACGGATAACGTTCAAATGTTTACTCCTGCGGTCCATCGGGGCTGTCCGCAGGAAACGGATGACGCAGAACACACTTAACCGTACACTTTGTCGCCACCCTTACCAGGATACGCTGGTATGATCCTCTCTGAGAGTTGTTCATAGCCCCCGGCTCCGCGAGAATGGGCCCCGGACCAAGCTCGTCGGAGCGGAGGCGGGGGCTGTGAGCAACTCTCTCCGGGAGGGGGGACTGGGTGGAGGCGGCCACATGGCGGCCTTCACCCGCATTGATGGAGACAAAAAAGAGCCAGACCTCATG
>JAWODU010000076.1:0-6421 GCA_046483125.1 Kiritimatiellia bacterium | reverse complement strand
ACGATCTATCCGGCCGGGGTAAAACAAGTCATTCCTTTTGGGGGCAGCTTTGCTGCCGGGGCAAGGGCACCGCCGTTTGCATTACCGACCACGTTGGACTTCACCGATGAGCCCCACGCCACGGGCATCGTCGGGGGAACATAACGGTTATGTTCCAGCCCGAAGGGTTGCCGGAAGGCCGAAAAGTGTGGGACCTGCAAGGTTCCGGACTTTTCGGCCTGGAGGCAACGCGGGTGTGGGCAGGAAAGGAGAATGTCGCATAATCGACGCCGATTATGCGACCGCTACTGCGGCGTAGCATTCTCCGGTGACGGGTCGGACGTAGTTCGACCCGGCATTCCTGCCCGCTCCCGCGCGGCCCGACGATGCCCGTGGCGTGGGGCGGCCTCCGCTTCACCGATCACGTCTGCTTTCATCGAAAGCGGTGCCCGCATTGTAAATACAGGTCCGGCCACTGCCGGACTCCGATGGAGCGGAGAAGTTGGCGTGCTTCCTGGCATTCAAAAGCAGGAAGCATGTCAACTTCGTAGCGACTCTTACGGGGGCCGTGTTGTGTGCGGACAGGCTGGACCGTTCACGGCAGGACATGGAAGTCTTGCTTCGATGTTCTGAGCCTGGCTGCGCGATCACGGCGGGGTACTATGAAATCAATACGGCGACCGGTGAGCGCGACGTTTGTCGCCTGCCTGCCTCTGGCAGGAATACCTGGAGACGATCGCCGCGTTCACCGGATCGCCGTTCCTTGTGGGGAGCTTGGCGGCCCGTGTGCGTAAGCAGACGGGATGCAAAGCTGGGGTCTTCACAGATCGGGGAAGAACGTCATGGATTTATCGGCCACGTTGGCGCGCGTAACCGCGTAGGGGGTTGGCACAGCCCTGTAAGGCTCCATCATCACATGGTCCAGTAGCAAAGGAATACTCGGCTAGCGTTTGTGTCAACACCCACGTAGAAAGACATCCTTTCATAATGGACGCCATTAGTTATAGCAGACAGATTCCAAAGGGATTCTGCCAATTTCTTCCCGCGTTTACAGGGACCTCGATTAACGTGGGGATACTTCGACAAGATTCCACCTTGTAAATCGTCAAAATCTGTTTCTGTGATCTTTCGGATGAAGGGTCGCATATCGGCGGGTGCTAATTCCAAAACAAGCCAGTAGGCGGGGTCTCGATTCATATCACAGCAGGCGAAGATATTGCTCGCACCGTCGGGGAGTTCTGCCATCTTCCCCCTTAGCGCAGTTTCGACGATCCGACGGAAATCAGCTTCTTGCGGAATATCTTTATTCTGGGTCGGCATTTCGAGAATAACCGGTGGTGTATGTACAATGTTTTTGGGTAGGTAAATTCCGACGTAGTAAACAAGACCACCTATTACGCAAAGGGCGACGAACAGAGAGATGAAAACCGGAAGTCGGATTGCTTTTGGGGCCATAACATACCGCCAACTTTTGGGCTAATGGGACAGAGGGCTTCAATCTGTTGATGCCTTGTGGGGCATTGCACCCTGACCTTTCAGACGAGAACGTACCATTGTAAATATTCGCCGACCCCCATCCCTGAGGTGACCTCGGCATTCTGAAAGCACTCCGGAAATTCGTTTGTGTTTCTCTTTCTCATCGATCGGCTCTCCAATCAAGAGTTTCTGTTCAAATTGATTGAGACGCGCAAACATTTCCTGCGCAGTTGTATCCCGATTCCCGGGATTCTTCTGCATAACGCAGAACTTGGCCATTGCGTGAAGTCTTGCGGCCATCAGAACGTCCCATGCAAGCAGTTCTGTATCGACGTCTTCCATCTGTCTGGCGGAGATATTCAAGGGTTCCTTTTTCATAAGAAAATTCACAAGCATAGCGGCAGGATGATCGCCAATACTAACGCCAAACATTGTGTCAGGGGATTTCCCCTCCCGCTGCATGGCGTTTGCGAGAACATCATAAGCATCGTGTGTTTCTTCTGAAGTTTTTGACTGAAAGGTGAAGGGGAAAACGTTCTGAAGAACACTCTGATTATCTGCTCCATAATTCGATTGGTTCAGCGCGATGGCAACGTTTTGGAGTTGCTCAGGATCGGCTTCATTGAGAATCTGGAAAGACACTGCAGCATCAAAGAGCGTTGTCATCGCCTCTGTGATCAGGTTCCCCGACTGAGGATTCCCCGTTGCGACTGTATTCCTTCTTATCTTGAGGGTCTGTTTCAGAATTTCAACTTTCTGCGCAGGAGTAAATCGACATTGTGGATATTTCTCTGCCAGAACGGATATGGAGTTCAAGAGGGTAATAGCTTTTTCATGCTCTTGTATGGCTGTTCGTCTAATGGTCTCCGGCAACTTATCGATATTATCTTGAGTAAGCACAGCAGCAAACTTAAGTGTCTCGCCGATGCGTTGAAGGGCTTCGATGTACTCAGTCTCTGTTTCGACCGCCGAGCACTGCCCGCTTATGGTTTGTGCCGAAAGGTCGTAAAAACAGAAGAGGAGCAAAACGGCAGAGAAAAGGATGGCTTCTCCTCTCCTTGCTGTTACAGAAAACCCTGTTCGGATGACTCCGTTTTGCATAGTACCAGTCATCGGTTATTAATCCCTTCATTCCAGCGATTCCGCAGTTCTTGGAAGTCGTTGTAATCCACACTCGGGGTTATGAATAACGGATCCAGTTCGTAGTCTATCTTCACTTTGAAAATCTCCCCTGCAGTACGAGTGCAGGCGGGAGCATGTCCGACCTGAATGCGAGAAGCCCATCCAAGTTCGTTGTCGTCGCCTGTTGTGCGATAGTCGTATAGGTCAATGACGGAACCGCTTACGCGCAGAGCAATAATCTGAGGCGTGGTAGTTCCGCGCTCAGTGTAAACCTTTATGGAAAACTGAAATGTTGCCTTTCCCAGTGATGTACCGAGATCATCTTCACCGAAATAAACACCGTGATATGTGCCGTTTGAATTGAACACGTGGCTATTATCGGCTGAATTGGCCGGATCTGCATACCAATCTCCGATTTTCAAATCCACAATGACCTTCTGCAATACATCATTCCAAAACGTATCGCTAAGCATAATGTCTTCTTCAAGCCCTGACTTGGGATCCCAAATATACTTGTCCACATTGCCTTGGGTAAGTGAGGTTGGGGCACAGCCAATACCGTTCCTTTGATCATACGCTTCCGATGCAGAGAACTGAATAGTATCTGCCGTTGAGGAATCGTAGTTACCCCACATATTGCTATCCATGAATATGTCGAGGAACTCCGCGGTATAGGGAAACAGAACGGCAAGAAGATTCAGCTTGGTAGGCGAATATTTTGCGGCACAGTAATCGTATTCGTTCTTGCCGACTAGAATGATTCCAAATTCTAGCGCGGAAAATTCCTCAGAGGACTCAAGGGAACCGTTCCCGTTCCAGTCAACGCCACATTTAACCCTGAAATCTTTTGTGTTGTGAGCAGTATTCTGACCGGTTGACGGAACTAAGGTGAGAAGCGTTGTATCCGACGCAGCAAAATTTCCAGATTTAGCACCGGTAACTGTGGCGTTTGAAAGTTCGTCTATCTTCCAGAGGATGCAGTCACCCACAGACGCCGGTTGGAACTGACATTTGAGATTAACCTGGGCTTGACCCATTTGATTGCACCAGCCCGCGAGACGAAGCACAGGCGAATTATCCGCGAGGTCCGCATCAGACCTCTCGTTATCCTCAAACGTCTTTGCAGGACGCAACGAGGCCTCCGTAGCGCGTGTTGTCCGGTTAGCTTCCTGATTCTTGTCCCACACTCTTACAAAGTCAGTTCTAATGATGGTAAATACATACGCGGACTCTGAAAAAGTCCCGTATAAGGGCATAAGACCGGTCTCTGTAAATGTCGTTTCCATTGCCGTTTACACTATCATTTCTTAGGCTTTTTGCGAGCTTTTTTCCTCCGTCGGCCGTCGGGCTTATTTTTCTGTTCCTCCGCTCTTTTGACGGCGGCCGGGCCGCGCACCTGCGGCCAGTACTTGGCGTTGCGGTTGTCGTTCCACCTGGGGACGTCATGATCGAACGAAGGCACGTCAACATTCTTCCGCTGTTCGCTGGGGGCGGTCCGGGCATGGGCTTTTTGCAGGTCGGTCTGCACGACGTGGGTGTAGATTTGGGTCGTGGCGATGTCGGCATGGCCGAGAAGCTCCTGAACATGCCGGATCGAGGCTCCGCCCTTAAGCATCTCGGTAGCGCAGGTATGCCGCAGGCTGTGCGTGGTGATGTTGTCCGGTAAATGCGCCTTGTCGCGGTACATTTTGACGATGCGGCCGAGGTCGTGGGTCCTCAGCGGCAACCCGGTTGCCGTAAGGAAAACAACGGCCGTTGTGTGCTTGCCGAGCAGGATCGGTCGCACAGCTTTGAGATATTCGCCCAGGTAGCCGGTTGCCACCTTCCCCACCGGAACTACGCGTTCCTTTCGTCCCTTGCCGAGGACCCGGATCATGCGGGCCTGTAGATCGAGGTTGTAGAGTGTGAGGCGACAGAGCTCGCCGCCGCGAAGACCGGTAGAGTAAAGCACTTCGAGCATGGTTCTATCCCTGAAGCCGATAGGCGTTGTCATGAGTGGCTGCTGCAATAACTTCATGACCTGGTCTTTGTCCATGATGCCGCGCGGGAGCGTGAGCGGATCCCTGAGCGGCTCAAGCGTTGCGGTGATGTCGCTCATGATGAGGCCCCGCTTGTAAAGCAACCGGAACAGTTGCTTTACCTCGCGCACGTGGCGGTGCTGGTATTTGACGCCCCAGGGCTCTTTGTTCGGGCCTTTCTGCATCTTGGTCCACTTGAGGAAGTCTTGCAGGGTCTTGGCCGTGGCGTTGCGTAGATCGTCAAGGTGGTTGTGGTCGCAGAACTTGGCGAAGTGGCCGAGATAGATTGCCGTGCTGCGGATACTGGCGTCTGAAAGATGCCGGTTGCGGCAGTCGTAGAGATATAAGGCTATGGCTTCATCGGGAGTCATTTCGAGTGTCGCTTCTCTTTGGCGATCTCTTCTTCTGTCAGGTAGTCACGGCCACGATACGTGGTGAAGCCGTCGGGAAGATCGGTCTGCTCCCTGGGGTGGCAGTGGGATTGAATGCGCTTCAACTCTCCCTTGAAGATATGGGTGTAAACCTGAGTGCTGCGAAGCTGACGGTGGCCGAGCAGTTCCTGTATCTGCCGGAGATCCGCGCCATGGCGGAGCATCTCCGTTGCCAGGGTGTGCCGGAAGGTATGCACGGTGACGTGTTTTTTGATTCCGGCGCGGCGTGCGTAGATGTGGAGTTTGAGCCCTACGCCGCTCATATCAAGGCGACCGCCGCAACGGCTGAGCAAGACAGTTTCCACCGCAGAGGTCGCGGAGGACGCAGAGGATCGCAGAAGCAGAGGACGGATGCGGTCGAGGTATTCGGCCAGGTAGCGGCAGGCCGTCTCGCCCAGGGGCACGTACCGCTGTTTGTAGTGCTTGCTCTTCGGGATAAGGATACTGCCCTGGTTAAAATTGAGGTCCTGTACTCGCATTCCGGTCAGTTCCCCGACCCGGAGGCCCGTGGAGTACAGGACCTTGTACATGGTTCGATCTCGAAAGCCGAGCACGGTTGATGTGTCCGGCTGTGAAAGGAGCTTCTTCATCTCTTTGGGCGTCAGGATGGTTCCGGGCAGTTTCCTGGGCTCTTTAGGGAGCCGGACCGACTCTGCCGGGTTGGTAAGGATCTTTCCTGATTTGAGCAGGTACTTGAAGAAGACTTTGAGGCTGTTGAGGATACCGATTTGAGTGGTCACGGTGAAGGATCGGCCGAACCGGGTCCGGCGTTGGTAAAGCCAGGCTTGATAGTCAGCGGTGATCTGCGGAGTGACCGATGAAAGAGCCGTCACTCCCCTTTCTTCGAGATAACCGGTCCAGTAGCCAAGATTGATTGTATGTGACTCAAGTGTGCTTTCAGCCCGGTCGAGGCCTTTCTGATAGTCAAGGAACTCGGCTATGAGGCTCTTCCAATCGGTGACATCATTGCCGATTTCCTGGAGATTCCCGGTCTTAAATTCATCCTTCATCATTCAGCCTTCATCCTTCTATTTCAGTACACCCCGTCATGTTTTCCTGTTCCAGTTCCACTTCTTCGGTAAGTCCCTGTGTTTACAGGACTTAACCCCTCCCAAAAGTGGAACACCCCCCTTGTTCCACTTTTGTCCCACTTTCAAGCTTCGCTTGACCCTGAGCAAGCGGAGCGCGTCGAAGGGTTCACACCTTCTTTCCACGTCTTGCGGAGTTCCTCTGGCGTGGTGAGCCCTTCAAGATGGTCCTGCCGGTCGGCATGACCGGCGAGGCGGTAGACGTAGGAACCGCCGCGGCCGGATCGCCGGACGTGGAGATATTCGAGATCGACAAGGCTTCTCATGGCTCGTTTAAGCTGATGATCCGGAAGCCTGGTGTATTCCC
>JAWODU010000051.1:0-18452 GCA_046483125.1 Kiritimatiellia bacterium | reverse complement strand
GTCTCTTTTGCCGCGGACCGTGCGCCTTCTTTCCGGCCCGGGCTGTCCCGTATGCGTAACACCGGCCGCCTATCTTGACCGCGCGATAGCCCTGTCATTTTCTCCGGACACCGTCGTCGCCACGTTCGGGGACATGGTTCGGGTTCCCGGAACTGAGTCCTCGCTTGAAAGAGCCTCTGCCGAAGGCGGCTCGGTGCGAGTCGTGTATTCTCCGGCCGACGCCCTGAAATTTGCCGAAAACGAGCCGGGTACAAGAGTGGTGTTTCTCGGCGTCGGTTTTGAGACGACCGCGCCTGCGGTTGCCTGGACGGTGAAGGAAGCGCGGAACCGTTCAATATCCAATTACTCGGTATTGTGCGGCCACAAGACAATTCCCGAAGCCATGGAGGCTTTGTTGAGTGCCGGAGAAGCGTCTATTGACGGTTTCATGTGTCCGGGGCACGTGAGTGTGATTACCGGGGCCAACGCGTACAGTAAGCTTTGTGCCGAATACGGCGTACCTTGCGTGGTCGCGGGTTTTGAAGCCGCGGACATGGCAAAAGCGATCGCAATGCTCGTGCGCCAGGTCTCCGAGGGCAGATCCGAGGTAGAGATACAGTATACGAGAAGCGTGGACGCGGAAGGCAACCTCGAGGCGTTGAAACTATGCGGCGAAGTCTTTGAACCCTGCGACGCGGTATGGCGCGGACTGGGGACGATACCGCACAGCGGTCTTAAGATACGCGGCGAATTTTCCGGACATGACGCGGAGACAGTGATGGAGAAAGAGATTTCCGATGCCGTGACCGGGGCGGATGAGGACGCCGGGGACCCTCCCGGCTGTATCTGCGGTGAGGTGCTTCGCGGGATTGCAGTCCCGCCGGATTGCCCGCTTTTCGGAAAGCGATGTACCCCGGGCACCCCCGTGGGGCCGTGCATGGTCTCCAGCGAGGGGACATGCGCGGCGTATTACAGGTACGGAGGGGAACGGAAGACAGGGGATGAAACCGCGAATCACGCTAATCTGCGCGAATGGGGAGACGAAAAGCTGAAAGCAGAAATGCGAGGGACGAGACCGTGAATCACGCGCCCGCCGCGGCGGGTCAACAGGATGGTGATTAGGAGCGATAATGTTTGGATCAAAGAATACGAAGAAGCATGATTCCGCGGGCGAGGTGATCCTGATGGGGCACGGGGGAGGGGGTACGCTTACGCGTGACCTTATCGGGGATATTATCGCGCGCGGGCTCTCCAACCCCGCGCTTGATGGGCTTGACGATGCCGCGTGCGTGAGCCTTCCGCCCGGAGAAACAGCCGTGTCAACCGACTCGTACGTGGTCTATCCGCTGTTCTTCCCCGGCGGCGACATCGGAAGGCTCGCCGTGAGCGGAACGGTCAACGATCTTACCATGCAGGGAGCGCGTCCTCTTTATCTGAGTCTTGGACTGATCCTGGAAGAAGGCCTGCCGTTGAACCACCTGCGGGGAATCGTCGATTCCTTAGCCGCAACGGCCCGTGAGTGCGGAGTTTCCGTAATTACCGGCGATACAAAAGTTGTGGAGAGAAGAATACCGGCGGGGGACGGCCGGAAGACCGGCGGAATGTTTATCAATACGACCGGAATCGGAGCGAGGATCGATGGAATCGATACTTCGGCCGGTAACGCGGGGCCGGGCGACGCGGTTATCGTCACCGGAACTCTGGGCGATCACGGCATATCCGTGTTGAACGCCAGGAATGAACTCGGCCTGGATACGGGAGTGGAAAGCGACGTCGCGCCGTTATGGAGCGTGTTTGAACCCCTGTTCGATTCTTCGCTGGAAATCCATTGCCTGCGTGACCCCACGCGGGGCGGGGCCGCGGCGGCGCTTTGCGATATAGCCCGCGCTTCTTCCTGCTGTGTCCGCTTGAAGGAATCGTCGTTGCCTGTGCGCGAAGAGGTGCGCGGCGCGTGCGATATTCTGGGGCTTGAACCGCTGAGTGTTGCCAATGAGGGAAAGGCGGTGGTCGTTTGCCCCGAGGGGGACGCGGAGCAGGTGATTTCACTCCTGAAGAAGCATCCTCTCTCCCGTGAAGCCCGGGTAATAGGGACTGTCGAACCGGAGCCTGCGGGGCGCGTGCTGATGGACACCGCCGCGGGCGGCGAGCGAATTGTCAATATGCCTGCCGGAGAGAGCCTGCCCAGAATATGTTAACCTTTCGCGAACGCGAGCCGCGATCCTGCAGGTGAAAGTGTTATTCAGTAAGCCCGTTTCCGATGTACTGTTCACCCCGGCTGACGGCTGTGATGGCCGGTATCAGTTCTTCGTATGCGAGATCCTTGCGGACATAACCGGCGGCGCCCGCGTCGAGAACGGTCTGTACCAGACTGCGCCCGGTATGGTTGGAAAGGGCCAGTATACGTATTGCCGGGTGGGCCGCGGAAATGGCCTTCGTGGCCTGTATACCGTTCATGCCCGGCATGATAACGTCCATTACGATCAAGTCGGGATTAAGTTCTTCAGCCCGGCGCACGCCTTCCTCGCCGCCGGAAGCCTGGCCGACTACGTTCATCCCGGCCTGCTCCGAGATTATCGAAACCATTTCTTCGCGCGTCGCGGCGTGGTCGTCAACGAGTAGAATCTTCATTGAAATCATTCCCTGTCAATCCCGGGCAAACAAACCGGTTTACCCTTTTTTAAATCACTCTCATGAAAATAAACAGTTCCCGGCTATTGCGCCATCGGGGAATCCATGATCTTATCCGTCTATTATTCTCGGGCAGTAGAGTGCTTGCGCTCCGGGCTCTGTAATGAGAGCCCTACAGATCCAGGGAGGTTACTCCTTCGCGTATGGCGTATTTTGTGAGCTCGGCTACACTGTGAAGGTTCAGTTTTTCCATTATGTTGCGCCTGTGGGTTTCCACCGTCTTTACGCTTACGTTCAAATCGTCAGCCATCTCCTTGGTCGACTTGCCCTCGGCTATCTGCTGGAGGACTTCGCGTTCGCGGTTGGTGAGTACAATGAAGGCCGGGTTATCGCTGATTGAAGAGGAGAGTTCAATATAGTCATCCACAACGCCCCGGGCTATGTCCGGGCTCAGGTACTTCTTGCCCTTCATCACTTCGCGTATTGCAGTGATGAGATCCTCATACGCCCTTTTTTTGAGCACGTAGGCGGAAGCTCCCGCGGTAAGCATTTCGCGCACAAACTCCTTATTGGCATGCCCGGAGAGGGCGACAACCTTTGTGGCGGGGTTGAAAGCGATAATCTGGCGTGTTGCCTCGATCCCGTTAAGGTCCGGCATGGCAACATCCATCACCACCACGTGAGGGCCTGCTTTCCCGGCGAGCTTGACGGTGTCTTTGCCGTTATCGGCTTCGCCCACAACTTCCATGCCGTTTTCCTTTTCAATCAGAGTTTTCAATCCCTCCCGCATCATTCCGTGATCGTCGGCGAGAATCAGTCTGGTAATCATATCATTCTCCGTTGATACTTTTTTCCGCCGCTTCCGTCTCTCCAGCGCAGAAAATACGTTAACTGAACCGGGAAAAACAGTGTAATCGGGTGATCCCTTAGAGGTTTTCCCTAAAAACCTTATTCCGGGCCGGAATCGGCCGTTCGATATTGCTTACCGGGGCCGGCGATCCAGCAGAAAGCTCAGAATCCACGGAATAAGAACGCAGGTCAGCATGGAAACAACAACGAAAGCGGTCGGAAACAATGTAAGCCACCGCCTCCGCCCCTGCAGGAAATGCTGCGTATGTCTTCAGTCTGCGGAGGGCAAGCTAATACCCCCTCTTCCCGAGGTAGCGTTTGAGGTCAAGGGCGTTGCGGACGGCGTGGCCTTCCGCGTCGTTGTTGAAATACGCGTATACGTCCTTTCCTTCGTCGAGATAGCCGCAGATGCGGTCCGCTTCGGCGGAGAGGAACTGGGAACTGTAGCTTCCTGAATAGTGGTCGCCGTGGAAGCGCAGATAGATCCAGTCGGCGGTTACCTCCCTGGGATGGTCCTTTATCATGTTGTGGATACATAAGGCAGAGTTATGCTGTCTGAGTATATCGAACACTTCATCGCACAACCAGCTCGGCTCCCTGAACTCAATTGCCCATCGCCGGCCGGGCGGCACGGCGTCGAGGAAAGACCTGAGCCTGTCGGCATGAACATACCAGTTGGGTTTCAGCTGTACGAGAATAGGGCCGAGGCGGCGGCCTAAATGAGATGCTTTTTTTATGAAAAGCCCGGAGGTATCTTTCGGATCTTTAAGGCACTTCATGTGCGACCCGTATCGACTGAACTTCAGGACGTAAGTGAATCCTCTCGGGGTTTGCAGTCGCCAGTCGTCAAAAGTCGATTCTTTCGGCAGGTTGTAGAACGTGTTGTTTATCTCTACCGTGTCAAAGTACTCTGCATAGTGCTTGAACCATTGATTCTTCGGCAGTTTCTCCGGGTAGAAAACGCCGGACCAGTGGTCGTACTGATAGCCCGAGGTGCCTATATGCGCGCGCGCTTTACGTTGAGTCATATTCTCATCATTCCTTCGGACCTGCATCACGCCTTTCCAGCCGGAGAACAAGGAGCAAGGAAATCCTTCTCTCTTACTTCTTTTTCAGGATCTTTTTCAACCCGGCAATCGTCGCGGTATTGAGCACGTCTTTCTTTCGAAGCCATCCGCGCCGGGCGGTAATTATCCCCATGCGCATGAAGCGGAAACCGTCCGCGGAGTGGGTGTCGGTGCCTATAGCGAAGCGCGCCCCGGCGTCTCTTGCCGTCCTGCAGTAATTGCCCGGCAGATCCAACCTGTCGGGCTGGCTGTTTATTTCCAGGCGCACGCCGTTTTCGACGCAGGACTCGATAACGCGTTCCATGTCCACGTCAAAGGGCTCGCGTTCGCCGATGATCCGTCCCAGAGGATGGCCCAGGCAGTGGACCAGGCCGCTGTCGACGGCCCTGACGATCCTGTCGGTCATGGCCTTACGGCCTATGTTGCGGTCGTAATGTACACTGGCCACCACCCAGTCCAGCGACTCCAGGGTCTTTTCCTTGAGATCCAGTGTACCGTTTTTCAGAATGTCCACTTCTATTCCGGCCAGGAGCCAGAAGCGTTTCATTTCACCATCCGCTTTTCTGACGGCGTCCGCGTGTCTGAGGGCGGCGTCATCGTCGAGCCCGCCCGCCATTGAGACCCGCTTGCTGTGATCGGTAACGGCGAGGTATGAATACCCCGCGTTCCGCGCCGCTTCGGCCATTTCCCGTATCGTATTGCCGCCGTCGGTGGCTTTGGTATGGGCATGCAGGTCTCCCCGGATGTCTTCGGGTTCAATGAGTCGGGGCAGTCTGTCTTTGAGCGAGGCTTCCACTTCACCGCAATCCTCGCGCAGTTCCGGCGGCACCCATCGCATGTTGAGCCGACTGTAAACGGCTTCTTCCGTCTTTCCGGCAAGCCGGCGCCGGCCCTTAAAGAGCCCGTACTCATTCAGTTTCCATGTGTTTTTCTGCGCTATTTTGCGGATCGCGATGTTATGCGCCTTGGAACCCGTGAAGTACATCAGCGCCGAACCGAAAGCCGGCGGATCGAAAAAACGGAAATCGATCTGGAAACCGCCGGTCAGTCTTACGCTTACCCTTTCCTTTCCGCGGCTTATGACGTCGAAAATATTGGCGTATTCCAGAATGGCATCGGCGGCCTTTTCCCGGTCGGGGGCGTGGATGAGGATATCCAGATCTCCGATTGTCTCTTTACCCCGGCGGATGCTTCCGGCCGTTTCCCATCGATCCAGTTCGTCAAGTTCGTTCAGATACCCGCTCAGAGAATCGAGATATTCATCCGCCTCGTGGTACAGTATCCTGCCGGAGGTTCGCTTTACCGTTTTGATGCCCTGCAGTATTTTTTCTTCGGTTTTCGATCCCATACCGGCGAGTTCACGGACCTTGTGCTCCTCGCAGGCCTTTTTCAGACCGTCAAGCGATTCAATCTCGAGGTCCCGGTATAACTGCATCGCCTTGCGTGGCCCGAGACCGGGCACCCGCATCACTTCGGGAAGACCTTCGGGCATTTCCTCGCGCAGTTCTTCCAGCCGCCCGCAGGTGCCCTTTTCGAGTATTTCATGTATCTTCCCTGCCGTAGCTTCTCCGATGTTCGGAATTCTGGAGAGATCTTTCCCGTCTTCGGCGAGCTGTTCCAGCCGGTCCGACATATTGCGGATCGACTGGGCGGCGCTCCTGTAGGAGCGAATACGGAAGGGGTTGTCTTCCCTCAGTTCGAGAAGATCGCCTATCTCGTCGAAAATATCGGCTATCTGCGCATTTTCCATCGGTCAATGGCCTGAACAATCCCCGGCTATGAAAGACAGGGCTACTCCTTTAAAGCGACAGGTCTTCAATGGACACGAACCTGGCGCCGTTTCTCCTTCATTATCCGCTGCCTGTACGCCGTGATTTCTGTCCTGACTATAAGGGCTGTGGAAGGTTTTTTCATATCGGGGAAAACCGGAGAAGCATAGTGGAAAATCCGGGGATAAGAGCCGGTTTGCGTCGACAGCACAGCCTCAGGGTTTTCGCACAAAGATGTCAGGGCTGTGCCGGTATGCGGGTTTTCGCAAAGGCCTTATTATTCAAGGTAATGAGCGCGATCCGGCGGAAATACCGGAAAACGTGCGTCGATCAATGACGTTACGCATTGTGGAGAGAATTTCCGAAGCTCTTGAAATTGCCGTCTCGGAAGAGTAACAATTACTCGATCAGTTTGAGCAGGAGTTACCGTGCCCGCGAAATATCACGATTACTACAAGGCACTTGGCGTTGACCGTTCCGCGTCCGCGGACGAGATAAAGAAGGCTTACCGCAAGCTCGCGTGCAAGTACCATCCGGACGTAAACAAGTCTCCCGACGCGTCCGCCAGGTTCAAGGAAGTTGCCGAGGCTTACGAAGTGCTCGGGGACCCGGAAAAAAGAAAGAAATACGACCGGCTCGGACAAGACTGGCAGAGAGGTCAGGAGTTTACGCCGCCGCCGGGATGGCAGACAGGCGGTTTTGAATTCCGGGGCGGTCCTCGCGAAGGGGGTATACCGTGGGAAGACCTGGGCGGTTTCAGCGACTTCTTTTCGGAATTGTTCGGCGGCGGCGCGGGCCCTGCCGGCGGGCGCCGGGAATGGAAAACGCGAGGCAGGGACCATGAAGCCGAAGCAACGATCTCCCTGGAAGAGGCGTTTTTCGGCGCGAAGAAATCATTTCAACTGCAGACCGCGGAAATTGATAAATCAGGCCGCGTTCATCGGCAGAAAAAGAACTACGACGTGAATATTCCGCCCGGTACGGAAGCGGGCGCGAGGATCAGGCTGTCCGGCCAGGGAGGCAGGGGTTCCGGAGGCGGCCCGCCGGGAGACCTGTACCTGCAGATCCGGATTGCCCCTCACCCGCGGTTCAAACTGAAGGGACGCGATCTTGAAACGGACCTTCCCATTGCCCCATGGGAGGCCGCGCTTGGGGCGAAGGTGGGCATTTCTACGCTGAATGGCAATCTTTCGTTGAAAATACCGCGCGGCAGTCAGTCGGGAAGGAAACTGCGGCTGAAAGGCAGGGGACTGCCGAAACGCGGCGCAAAGCCCGCGGGAGACCTTCTGGCCGTTTTGAAAATAACGGTGCCAGCCAGGCTTACCGCCAGGGAAAAATCGCTGTTTGAGGAGCTGGCAAAAGAATCCGGATTCAACCCGCGCAGTTAAAAATCGGCTATATGAAAAAGCAGGAACAAAGCATGGACAACGTTGACATTCTGACGCTTCATGAACTGGCTTACGTAACCGGCTTACGGAAGCGGATTCTGGAAAGATTAGTAGCTCTGGAAGTAATTGAGCCGGATGAACAAAGCCCCGAACCGTGTTTCAGAAAAGACATAGTTCGTCACGTGTTCAAAATCAGGCGTCTCCACGTTGAACTCGGCGTGAGCTGGGCCTCGATGCCGCTTGTCCTGGAGCTTCTTGACAGGATAGAAGAACTGGAACGTCGCGTGGAACACTGACCCGGCCGTCAGAGGGTTTTTGCTATATGCCTGCTCCCGGGTCGTTCCATTCTCCTTCGGCCGTTCGCCACCGGCCATTAGCCTGTTTGACCAGAGGAGTGGGCTGGCGGTTGTATACCTTTGAATACGGCGGGACAGAATGAGTAAGCCAGACATTTCCGCCGATCACCGAACCTTTTCCTATAGTGACGTCGCCCAGTATTGTAGCGCCTCCGTATATGGTTACGTCGTCTTCAGCGTCGGGATGTCTCTTGATTCCCTTGACGGGGTTGCCGTTCTCGTCAAGAGGGAAGCTGAGCGCGCCCAAGGTAACTCCCTGGTAGATTTTGACGCGGTCCCCGATAACGCAGGTTTCTCCGATCACGACTCCGGTTCCGTGGTCTATGAAGAATGCGCGGCCGATTTTTGCTCCCGGATGTATGTCAATTCCGGTGCGGGAATGAGCATCTTCCGACATCATTCTCGGAATCAAGGGCACGCCGGACTCGTAAAGAACGTGGGCGATCCGGTGAGCCGCTACCGCTTTAAAGGACGGATAACTGAGAACTACTTCCATTGCGGACCTGGCGGCGGGGTCGCCTTCGTATCCTGCGGAAATGTCCTCTTGTAGAGCCGCCTGTATTCCGGGAAGCGACGATACCATCCGGGCGGTTATTTCATCTGCCCTGTCGGCGTGTTCGCCGACGGTTCCGGCTGTCCCTCCGACGGCCGATTCGTGTGCAAGAGCGTGCATAATCCGGTCTTTGAGCGCTCCTGCGGAGTCAAGGAGCTTTTCCTTGAGGATATGCTCGAGTCTGCCCGCAAGCATTTCTTCATGACCGTGGCATCCCGGAAACATCAACGCTATGAGGTCTTCAAGGAGATGCGATACGGCCTGCTGGCCCGCCAGCCTCAGGCCTCTGTCCAGGTGCGTGCCTACGGGACAATCGCGGCATTGCGCTATGCCTTTTGTTATTGCGGCAATCGAGGAACTTACGGCTTTTTCGTAATGCAAAACTGATTACTCCTTTGTGACCTTGAAGTCCGGGCCGCGGGTAATTCTGGCGACGACACGATCGGCAGTGAGGTTGCACAAGCCGAACCTGGTCAATATCGCTCCGATTACCCCGCCGGGAATACAGGCAAGACTCACTATCTCTATGCCGTCGGCTTTGCAGAGATCGATGAAGTCGCGGCACGTAAAGGGGTGAATGTTGGGAGAATGATACCATTCATGCGGCGATGCTCCTCCCTCCGGCACACGGCCCTTGAAGGTCAGCCTGAGCCGGTGATCCAGTCTGCCGAAATTGGGGAAACTTACGACGCCTTCTCCGGCAATCCTGAGCATTTCCCGCAGAACGAAACGGGGCCGTTGAAGGACCTGAAGCGTTTCGCTCAGGATTGCCGCGTCATAGGCGCCGTCCGGCACTATTGCCAGCCCCGCGTCAACGTCTCCGTGGAATACGTCATGGCCCCTGTCGATAACCTCGATAACGTTCCGGATATTTATGTCTGCACCGGTGCCGACTGTATGCTTTCTGCGTTCCAGGAGAGAAAGAAGACTGCCGTCCCCACAACCCAGGTCCAGCACTCTCGCCCCTTCGGGTATCATATCGGCAATGACGGCGCATTCCCGCTTCACGCACTCGCGGGCATTGGCGTTATCACGGGCAGTGCCGGGGACCCAGGGTAAAAAAGCCCTGATAACTCGATTGAGATTCTCAACGTCCATAAGAAACGCGTCGTGTCCGTGCGGGGCCTGAAGGGTACAGCATGACACACGCTTTCCCGCCTGGAGAAGTCCGTTGGCGAGTTCGATGGACTGTTCCGGCGGGAAGAGCCAGTCCGAACTCAGAGCTACCACGAGAAATCTTGCTTTTACGCCGTCAAAAGCCCTGTAGAGCGCTCCGAATCTTTCGACCAGATCGTAGGCGTCCATTGCATCGGTTATACGCACGTACGAATTGGCATCAAACCGGTTTACAAGTTTTCGGCCCTGGTGATTGAGATAGTTTTCCACTTCAAAGAGGTGTCGGGCCTCAGGCGTGGTTTCCGGCGATGTTTTTTTCTGCCTCCCGAATTTTGTCTGCATTACTACCGGCGAAAGATAGGTGATGTGCCCGATTTTGCGCGCGTGCGCCAGGCCCCACTCAGGGCCCCTGTCCGAATCGTAGTACTCACCGCCCTGCCAGCCGGGATCGGATACAATGGCGTCGCGGGCCACAATGTCAAATGCAAGGGCCTGCGCGGAAAGCGAAGCCGCCGACGCGGCGCAGACGCATCTTTCCACCATATCGGGGTACAGGATAGCCCACTCAAGCGCCTGCATTCCCCCGAACGATCCGCCGATGACGGCCGCAAGATGCCTGATACCAAGCTGTTCCATCAGGAGTTTCTGGGCGCGGACAATGTCGGTGACGGTTATCCTGGGGAAAGCCGATCCATAGGGCCGGCCGGTTGCGGGGTTAATCGAAGACGGCCCCGTCGTCCCGGCGCATCCCCCGAGCATGTTCGAACAGATGACGTGATAGTAATCGGTATCGATGCCCTTGCCGGGCCCGACCATCTGGTCCCACCATCCGGGCGATGTATCGTTGTCGGAGTGATAACCCGCCACGTGCGCGTCGCCAGTCAGAGCGTGGCATATGTACACCGCGTTGTCCATCGAGTCCGACGGCGTACCGTAGGATTCATAAGCAATCGTCAGTTCGGGCAGGCTTTCGCCGGATTCCAGAACGAACCCTTCCGGTGGCAGGCCTATGCGTGCAGTCCGGGTCTCGACTATTCCGACGCTTTTCTCGCGGGATGAGTTGTCAGGCATAACGTAAAGTTCTCTGCCAGGAACGCAATTCGCCTCGAAACCGCTGTTTCAGCTCATCTAGCTGTGCAGGGGTGTCGGCAATTTGCGCAGAAGATTTCATGAAGATTTTCCGTTGACGGCGGCTGTGGCGCCTCAGGATTGTACCGATTCGACCGATTTCACGTCGGGAACCTTTTCTTTGAGGTAGCGTTCGATTCCCGCTTTAAGCGTTATCTGGGCCATGGGACATCCCGAGCAGGCGCCCGTAAGTTTGAGTTTTACCACTCCATCGTCCGTGACTTCCACGAACTCGGCATCGCCGCCGTCCGCCTGCAGGGAAGGCCGCACTTCATCGAGAGCCGCCTTGATCTTTTCTTCCATAACAATGCCCTCTATTCCGTGATGGTTTTGTGTCCGCTATTCGAGTTTTCTGAGCTTCGGCTCGATTACCGCCCGACAATACGCAGCATCCGGGTTCTTCCTGTAGTAATCCTGGTGATATTCCTCAGCCCTATAAAACGTCTCGGCCTCGGTTATCTGCGTAACCACGGGATTGGCGTGCTTTCCCGCAAGGCGTCTTACTGCCTTTTCCGCGGCCGTCTTCTGCTCCTGTGTATGATAAAAAACAACCGAGCGATATTGCGTACCGACATCCGCCCCCTGTCTGTTCAGCGACGTAGGATCGTGGATTTTCCAGAACACGTCAAGGAGTTCTTCGTATGATACTTTATTCGGATCGTAGGTAACCCGGGCGACCTCGGCATGTCCGGTTTTACCGGTGCATATGTCCTTATACGAGGGATTGTCCGTCGAGCCGCCCATATAACCCACAATTACGGAAGTGACGCCGTCCAGCGTCTCGAAAGCCGCTTCGGTGCACCAGAAACAGCCTGCACCGAAAGTCGCCGTTTCAAGACGCCCGCTGTCCGTACTCGGTTCAGACGCTTCGAACTCCAGGGCCACGGAATTTATGCAGTAACGGAGACCTGTTGGGTCGGGGCCGTCGGGGAAAACGTGTCCCAGGTGACTGCCGCAAGCGGCACAGAGCACTTCGGTTCGCGTCATGCCGGCGCTTCTGTCTGCCCTGGTGGTGACGGCTTCGTTCTCGGCCGCATCCCGGAAGCTGGGCCAGCCGGACCCGGATTCGTACTTTTCCGTTGAGCGGAACAGCTCCGCGCCGCAGGCGGCGCAGGAGTAGACGCCGGTACCGTGATGATCGTAGTATTTGCCCGTGAACGGCCGCTCGGTGCCGCATTGTCTGAGAACGCGGTACTGTTCGCGAGAGAGGATCTGACGCCATTCTTTTTCCGTTTTGCGGATCTCGTTACCCATAAGTTGTTCTGCTCCGTTCCTTTCGGTATTCGGCGGTTTCGATGGATCATTCCCACATCCCGAGCATGAGCTCAAAAACAACCCGCACAGTAGCGCTACCGCGAGTTTGTTATGAAATATCACGCTCATCTGTTAAAAATTACCAGAAAACACGCTTTCTTAATACAAGAATCGACAGGCATTTCTAACAGCCCGCAAAACAACATCTGGCCTGCTTTCATGCAATTTATGACTGCGGCAGCTCTTAAACTCCTTGCCCGCTTTAGTGGATTACGGGAATATATCCGGTTATCGGGCAGGAACGGGTTTCTGCAGTCGGGCGTGGTATGATGAGCGACAACATGATACAGAGCGAGTTAAGGCTTGAGGGAGTACCATTGAGCCAGGGCTGTGCCGTGGCGCGGGTGTGCATGTTTAACGAAAAGCGCCACAGCAACCTGCCCATATACAAGGTCGGCGGTTCCGGCGTAGACAAGGAAATCGCCCGTTTCAGGCGCGCGGTGAGCATTGTTCACAAGCGCCTGGACACCATCCGCAAGGAGGTCAGGGAGAGACTGGGCAAGGCGGAATCGGAGATATTCGTAGCCCAGGAAATGCTTCTGGATGACGAAACAATGCACAGGGAAATCCTGTCACTGATTCGGGAAAATGAACTCAACGCCGAAACGGCGGTAACCCGGGTGCTGGACGATTACGAACGCCGTCTTGCCGAGGTAAATGACGAATACATAAAGGAACGGGCATCGGACTTCGGCGAAGTAAAGCGCAGGCTGTTGGATGTCTTCGCCAACATGAATCCTTCTCTTCAGTGTGCCGGCCAGGAACACTGCCAGAAAGGCAGGTACCGCGTCATTGTTGCCGAAGAACTTACACCGAGCCTTACCGTCGAGCTCGAAACACAGGACGTCATGGGATTCGTAACCGAGCATGGCGGTGTCAACTCGCACGCGGCAATTCTCTCCCGCGCGCTGGGTGTGCCGGCTGTCAGCGGTGTGAAGGGAATCCGGGACAAGGTAACCTGCGGCACCGAAATACTGGTCGACGGTACAAGCGGGGAAGTCGTCATATGGCCGACGGAAGAGACTGTGCAGGCAGTGAAGACAAGGGCCGCGGAATCGATGAAACTGCCGGAAGCACTCGAACCGGTCGCCGCGTTGAAGGTCATGTCCAACATCAGTCTTTCATCCGACGCAAAAGAAGCTTTACACATGAAGGCCGAAGGAATAGGTCTCTACCGCACTGAGTTCGAGATTATAGCCGCGGGCAGGCTGTTGAATGAGGATGAGATGTACGAGCGGTACGCGAAGGTAGTCCAGGCCATGGACGGAAGGCAGGTTGTATTCCGTCTGCCGGACGTTGGAAGCGACAAATCGCTTCCTTTCCTCGAAATTCCTCCCGAGATGAACCCGTCCCTGGGTTACCGGGGCGCGCGACTGCTTCTGTCCTGTCCGGACCTTCTGCGAACTCATGCCAGGGCGCTGGCAAGGGCTTCGATCAAAGGCGGGGTTGACGTTCTTTATCCCATGATAGTAGACGTTAAGCAGTTTCTCGACCTCAAGAAGAAAGTCCTGGAATCAATCCGGGATGTTTCTCACGGCGAAATACGGCACGGAGTCATGTTTGAAGTACCTTCGGCTTGTCTTCAGGCGGAAACAATTTTTGCTGAGGCCGATTTCGGCAGTATCGGCACTAACGATCTTACTCAGTACGTGCTCGCCGTTGACAGAGACAACGAGCTTGTGGCCGCTGACTATGACACGGGCCACCCGGCGTTGTGGCAACTGATGGAAACTGTCGCGGCGGCGGCGCGCATGACAGGCAAGGATATTGCCGTCTGCGGTGAAATCGGGGGCGATCCCCGCTATATCCGCAGACTGCTTGACATGGGAATCAGGACGGTAAGCGTGAGCAGTCGGCGCATCAGCGCGGTTCGGGCAATCGCTGGATCGGCGGAAAAGGACCGGCCATGACTGAATTCGATAAAGGCGATCTGGAACGCAAGTCCTCGGCGGTAACGCTTTCGGACATGGAGATGTTTGTTTTCCCGGACCTGATCTACAGCCTGGTTCTTGCCAACATTATGTCGCCGCGCATCTGGGAATGGCGCGATGATCCCTGGTTCAAGGGTATGGAACGAAAGAAAGCTTATCGGCGCGTTCTCAGGCTGAAGCAGTACGTAATGGACCATTATGTCTTCAATCTTGACCTGGATACGTGGGGCCTGACCACTAAGGATCGCGAACTGAAACGTTTCGAGAACTTTATCGACGAAAAGGTTCTGTCCGAGTCCAACGCCCTTTTCGGATACGAAGGAGACAAATACTACTTTGACATAGATATCCGTTCGCATTTCGGGCTGGATAAATACGAGGGCAACGTCATTCCTTACTGGAAGACGGAGACGGTCGAGGCCATGGATGCGTTTCGATGGCGGCGCGAATTCAGCACCGGGGGCGGCGAATGCGTGTCTCTTTCAACTCTCTACGCTGCGGCGTTGTTCCTCGTTGCCGGCATACCGCTCAACGACCTTTATCTCATGGCTACGCCCCTTCATTCGCAGAATTATATCGATGTCGAAGATGGAATACTTACGAATAACAGGCGGCTTGTCACGAAGGCTATGTGGTTCAACGGCTCGGCTCTCTCCGCGCAGGCGCGCCGGGCGCTCGAGAACGAAAGGGTTACTATGGTTGCTCACGAAACCGGATGGGTGCATACCGTTTACAGGAAGATGACCATGGATGCTTCGGTCTACGAAAAGTTCTGCGGCAGGCTTCGCGATTACCTGAAGGTTGAATTGACCGAGGAAATATTCGGCAATTTTCTTCGCCACAGCCGGGACCTGCAGGAATGCTTTCAGCTCAGGCATCGCCTCCACGGCGTCGATCACTATATGCCTCTCGAGCGGGTCTTTGCCTACGAGCACGGCAGTCCGTACCGTCTTACCGACAACACCCGGTCGAAACTCCTTGAAGAGATCGACACGGAGGAATACCGTTGCGGACCCGCCAGGGACAGGCAGGTATTGAACGATCTGGAAACTTTCGTGGCGGACAATGAAATCGACCTGGAGGAGAAAGGCGACCTGCGGAAGCTCGAACAGCAGTTTCATCCCGACTGCATCCACAGGGAGGAGATAATCGGGCGTTTGCTGAATTTCTGCCGTACGGTTCCCCGCCTTCCGGAACTGTCCGAAAAAAACGCAGTCGAACGCAGTGCGCCGCTGGAAGTGCACTCAGGCATGGTGCGCGAAGAGATAATAGATCGACTGGAAAGTATCAGGGACGACAATCCTTGCGCCGATCTTGCGTTCTACGCGTACAGAGACCTGACGAGGATCGATCCGGCGGCCTTCGTTAAAGCGGGTATTGAACGCAATCCGGTTTCTGTTGCCGCTTCCGCGGAAATGACGGATGAAGATGTGGTAATGAAGGTTGATCGATTTGCGAACGAGTCGATTTACGACGGTCCCGGACGGTTGGCCCAGCCGGACGAAGTGTGGAACTACGGCAGGGGCGACGGAGCCGAAAAGGCGCTTCTGCTCGGCAATATTATAAAGGCCCGCAGGCCCGGCGACGAGATTGCCATTAAGATAGGCCCGGCCTCTGCGGTGCTCATAACAGACAGCCGCGAATATTCATTTTCCTCGGCCAAGGACCTGCCCGAACAGGAATGGCGGCTGAATCTGTGATCGTAATCAACACAGTGCGTGTTCTAAGCCCTGCAGCACTAACGACTCAGTAGCCCCTGAATGATGAGTTCGGTGGCTTCGTCTTCGGTAAGGCCCCGGCTCATCAGGGTTTCGAGCTGTTTCGAGTCGACGCTTCCGATGGCGGCCTCATGCGTGACGTGGGCCTGGGGATGATTCACTTCCACGATCGGCACGGCCCTGGCCACGGCGGAGCCCTGCACTATTTCCTTGCAGTCGACGTGCCCCCTTGCGAACGGCGCCGAGGCGGTGAGGGTATTACGGACTTCAGCCTGCGCGCTGTCCCTGAGTGCAATATGGGAGGTAAGCGCTCCCGTGGCCCTCTCGCCGATCAGCCGGCCTGTCTCGTTGATGGTGATTTTGTCGTTGCCCCTGGCACTGATGCGCGCCGTAACGTCCATCACCGACCTTGCGCGGCAGACGGTTTCAAGGTCGATATCTATGCTCCCGGCGCGGCCCTTGATGAGTTCGAATTCCGTGCTGAAACGCCCGCCTTCAAGTACTTCAACACGCGAGCGGGGAATTACGGTAACACCGCCTTCTCCTCCGTGGACGTGGCGCTCGAAGTATCCGTACTCCGCGCCTTTGCCGACCCTGATGTTCGCGTCCATCCTGTGGATGACCTGCCGGGCGAAAGGAAAACTGCAGTATGCCAAAACGCCCACCTGGGCGCTGTCTTCAATGTCGATGTCCAGGTCAATTTCCTGTTGGCCTTTTTCAGGCATTACGCCGAAACATATATGCACGGGGTTACCGATTCGGACACCTTTTTCCACGCTTATCCTCGCTTCGATGCCTTTGTCCTTTTCCGTCGCGTCAACCTTGAGGCCGGGAACGAGGTGAACTCCGAGCACTTTGTTCTGATGTACTTCAACGTGCGCTACGTCCCTGCGCCCGCAGACGGAATGCGGGTTCACTCCGATTGAGTCATAAAGCTTATCGATTATTGAATCCTGCGTCATGATCCGGTTGCGGCAAGGTCGGCATCGGGGCGGTTCTTATGATCGCACGGTATACACTTGTTCTCAAAGTAAGGCGCTATTTGTTTTACTGCGCCTTCATCCAGCAGTCGCCCACAGCACATCAGGAAAGCGTGTTCGGCGTGCTGAAGCACGGCGAGGCTGTGGGTAATGAGTATAACAGTTGTTCCTTTGGCTTTCAGTTTCGTAAGATTATCGAAAATGTGTTCAAGAGCTTCCACGTCGATTCCGCTGTCGGGTTCGTCCATGAGCACAAGCCGAGGCTCCATTGCAAGTATGCTGGCCATCTCAACGCGCTTACGTTCTCCCCCGGATAGAGTCTTGTCCAGCGCGCGGCCCAGATAGCCGTCGGGATTCAAACCGACCATGTCGAGAACCTCGCGGAGTTGATCGTCGGACTTGTTTTTCGCGGATGCGTTGAGAAACGCGCGGACGGAGAGGCCTTCAAAACGCGCCGGTTCCTGCCACGCCAGGGTGATGCCGTGCCTTGCCCGCTCGTCCACGGTCATTTCCTTAATGGACTCGCCGTCCAGCAGGATATCGCCCTGATACTCCCTGTACCCGGCGAGGCCGACAATCACGTTTGCGGTGGTTGACTTGCCGGCGCCGTTGGGGCCGACAAGGGCGTGGATGTGACCTTCCCGGAAATCGAGCGACAGGTGGTCCAGCACCCGCTTTCCGCCGAGGTCGAGGGTAACATCTTTCAGTTCGAGAATGCCCATTTGCGCCGCTCCATGTCGGGGTTGGGGCAACTATAGGGGGTTCGGCCCGGCAGTGCAATGGTTACGTACCTGCGGTATTTGTGTGCGGTAAGCAGTATGCCCGAGCTCTGCCAGTTCCGTTCTCCCTCTGCGCCACGCAGGCCCGGGATCGAGCCCGGAGCCCAGGGTACCGCAACCGACCCCTTCCCCCTGCGTGATGAATTCCGTTCGAAAATCGGACGTAAGCTTCACTGCTGCTACTGCGTTGTCGCGGGTCTCGCGTATACATATACTGCTCAACCCGCGGAGCCCACGCCTACGGCGTGGCAAGCTTGTATCCTTGTCCCGCTGAAAGCGGACAGCGGCAAATCTTCCATCCGATTTTCGAATCCTTCCCGTCCGCCGCGGCGGACGGGGAATTCATCACGCGGTCCGCCGCATCGCGGGCGGCGTACTGGAGGTTCTCGAGCGCCGCTTATCCGCGATGCAGGAAGAGCAGAGCAGGAGAAACGTTCTGGGCCGTACTCTTAGGATCCTGTAAATCCCGTAGATCCTGTCTAAACATCTTCTCTTCTCCCATCTTAATCCCCATCTTAATCTCAGTCTTAATTTCCCACTCTTAATCGACCCGCTTAGTCGCCACCCTTTCCGCCGCGGCCGCGGCGGACGGTTACACTTAGTCGCTAAACTTAACCGATTTCTGCTCAACAACTACGGCCAAAGCGGGTCGAGTAAGCGTAAAGGACTAAGTGTTGCGACTAAGTCTATGGACTAAGTGTATGGACTAGGCCTAAAATAAGCGACCTTTTAAAACAATGATCCTCACAAGTGACTTTTCCACCGCTGAACGATCCGGTTCAAGAGTTTATGCGGCTTCTCACAGGCAAAGAGCGGCCGGTAAGGGCTTTTGTCGGATGAAGCGCCGGTCCAGTCCTCGGTGGCAACCGTTTCGGCACAGACCTCGCCTGTATTCGC
>JAWODU010000105.1:0-8568 GCA_046483125.1 Kiritimatiellia bacterium | reverse complement strand
CGCAGTCAGAACTATGGCAATCAAAAAAGAAACCATGAAAGAATTTGGTAAGGATTTACATTGCATAGGCGACAGATTACCTCTTGGAAATATGAGTTTTGCTTCAACGCATCCACTTTCGCCTTTGGCGAAAGCCGTGATGTTCATGGCTTTGCCACGAACAAACGGGGTTAGCCACGTTTGCGAGCCGCAAGAGCGGCTCGCATCACGTCTCTGGGGAATCGGGGTCATGGGGAATCGGGGTCAAACCTAAAACTAAAAATTAAACTCCTGCCGTTGGGTCCTTCACTTGCTTCGCGAACTATTGCCACCGCCGCCTTGCTATATGTGCCGATCCGGCTATAATTCTCTTTCGGAGGTAGGCGTACATGGCGGGGTAGTACATTCTGTCAGACTTGTGAAGAAAGCACACTCGCAGGATTGTCGAATGCATACGGAGGCCACGCGGGAATGTTAGATGCTGAGTCCTGCCCCTATCTTTATCAGCCAGGGCGTGGTTCTGCTCCGAATAACACGTTGACCTTGATTAATTAGCCCATACAGCTACAATAGGAGTGTGTTCGTGGCAAATCCGGGCCTAACGAATTGAGAATTTGCCCGTACGGGTTCTTGTTTTTCAGTCGTTTTTTTATAGAATAACCGGACCATGATCTTGAGAAGGGAAAAGCCATGAATGCCGAAGCCCAATCTGTTACCAGGGCCTATGCGACTTTTGGCGCCGTCTATGATTTGATTTTTGGCCACACATTGGCACAGGGCCGGCGAGCCGGTGTGGAGTGCATGAATTTGCAGCCGGGGAACCGCGTGTTGGAGGTGGGCGTGGGCACAGGCTTGTCGCTGCCCGATTATCCGCCCGGAGTAAAAATCACCGGTGTTGATATTTCGCCGCAAATGCTGGAGAAGGCTCGGAAACGGGTGGATGACCGCCGTTTGTCCCAGGTTGAGGAGCTTTCCTGTATGGACGCGCAGTCCATGCACTTTGAAGACCATACGTTCGACGGCGTCATTGCCATGTATATCATGGCGGTCGTGCCCGATCCCTATCAGGTGCTTCGGGAAATCCAGCGAGTCTGCCGGCCGGGCGGGCACCTCGTCATCGTCAATTATTTTCGCGAGGGAAATAAAAAATTTCGGCTTAACGAGTGGATCGTGAAGCCGCTGGGCAAAATGTTTCATTTCAGCTTCGGGCTGGACGTGGATGACTTTGCGGAACGGGGCCGCCTGCACGTACTCGAATCTTTCCGTGCCAACATTTTCAATCACACCACGGTCCTGCATTGCGCCAATAACGGCGTCGACAAAAAACAAACACAATGACCGGGAACCGATCGATATCCGCTTCCTAAATGGGGGGCGTGGGGTCAGCCCTTGAATTAGTATTTAAGCATTATTCTGCCTTGTACTCCTTCACTTGCTTTGCCAACTGTTGCCAGGGGTACCTTGTTATTCGCCGCGTGGTTTATGTAATCCGCTTTTGGGAGTGGGGTTCGGTGCCAAAATTGTCTGTCTCTTGCGGGCGTTCTCACTCGGCAATAGAAGCTTCACCGGATTTGACAAGCGCAAATCGGGTGAGTATCGGGCCGATGATCTCGAAGAATACGCTTGTCGCGGCGATCGTGGTTATGACAAAGGAGCCGATCTGCCGGGCATGTTCCGTCCCGAGTTCATCGAGTTGATGCTTTACTATCAGGGAGAGTCCGATAGCTACCCCTGCCTGGGACAATATCCCCAATCCAAGATACCGCCTTATCTTGTCGTCCATTTTGCCTATTGTGGCGCCGATCCAGGCGCCACCGATCAACCCTCCCGATCTGGCGACTATGTAGACAATTCCTATCGTGCCCAATGTTGGAAGGCTTCCGATTTCCAGGTGCGCACCGGCAAGGACGAAAAACAGCACGAACAGCAACGGCATGACGTTGCGCAACTGGCTGGAGATCCCGGTCATGACGCTGTGCCTCGCCCTGTTTGCCAGTACCAGACCTACCATCATATTGCAGAGTATCAGTGAAAAGCCCAGTGTGGTGGACAGCCCGCATACGAAGAGAACAGTCGCAAAGGTCAGAATGAGAAAATCTCGTTCATCCCGAACGTACTTCAACAACACGGTGAGAACGATCCCCAGAACCGAGCCGATGGCGATTGCAAGTAGAATTTCGCCGCATGCATGGTAAAGCCCCGGGAGTACGCCGGAATCAACGCTTCCGTACTCTCGGCCCAGAAGCACCTTCGCCGCCGAAGACGCAAAGGTGAAGATCATTACAGCCAGCCCATCGTCAAACCCTACAACTGCGTACAGGGCTTTTGTCAAACTTCCCTTCGCACCGCATTCATGAATTACTGCCAGCGTTCCCGCCGGCGCGCTGGCCGGAGCCATCGCTCCGAATACAAGGGCCAGGCATATATCACCGGCCAGGAGATACAGGCCCACGGTAACCACGGCGAAGGCCAGAAAAGATTCCGCCAGTATCACAACCGCGATCGGCTTGCCGATATTTCTCAGATCCGTGAATTTGAGTTCCATTCCTATGGTAAACGCGACGAATCCAAGGGCAATTGTGCTGACAAACCCCAGCTTGCCGAGTGATAGATCGTCGAACAGATTGAAACAGGAACCTCCCAGTAACGCGCCGAGAATCATGTAGCCTACCAGTGACGGAAGCTTGATCTTTCGCACACTGCGTCCTCCGTAGTAGGCCAGCATTACGGAAGCGCCGATAAGCATCAGAAGATTCATATGCACACCCCTATGATATGGAACCTGCCCTGTAGAACACCGGTTGTACTATCACGCACACATTACGCGATGCACTCAAGTCTCCCGCCACGTCCTCTATTCTTCTGATAATTTCATTGGTTATGCGCTTTTCGGCGGTGGCAAGGATTATCCAACTGGCTTCCGATTCTCTCTCAGACCAGAAACTGGCGAACAAGGGCAACTTAGCCAGATATGCACCAGCCATCTGCCCATCGGTGACAACAATAGTTGTGGTCTCAAACGATGCAAACACTTCAAGGATGGCCTCGAAGCTGGCCTTGTCGTTCACCAGAACGTGGAACAGGTTTTCCTCGGTAACCGAAACATTGTCTCCCTTGGCGTGAGCGTATCGTGAAACAATCTGTAGAACATCTTCCGGATCCGCGGCGTCTGCCAGTTCAGCCACGGCTGATTCTTTTTTCAAGATGTGGGATATCTGCGAAAGCAGGCGGATGTGCGCCCCGTTTTCCGAAGCGGGCGCTATGACGAATACCACCAGTCGAACCTTTTTGCCGTCCATTGCCTGAAAATCCACTCCGGCTGGAATTGCCAATATCCCGATAACAAAATCCCTTGCTTCATCCAGCCTGCAATGAGGGATGGCCACTCCCCCTCCGATGCCAGTGCTGCTGAGTGCCTCTCTCTCCTTGAGGCCCGCGAGAACACTACCTTTCTCAACCCCCTTGAGGTTCTCGCTGGAAACGGCAATCTCGGCTATTGCATCGAGGATGTTGTCTTTTTTCCGGCAGTCAATGCAGCAACGCACGAATTCTGGTTTGAGCAGATCCAACAGTTTCATATCAGTGCCTCCGTTTAATAAAGCCCCGTTCCATGGTGTAGTCTTACCATCCGTGGACTGACCCGCATCACGCAGGCGATTGAGTATCACCGGTGATGCTATCTTTTATATGTCCCTTTCGCATCGCTCAGCTTTGGTAATTCCAGGAAGACTCAGAACTGCGTTGTTAACTCCGAATCAGAGTTCAGCACGTAACGCATAACATCATTCGCAGTCTCTGCCGCCCGCAGCTGGCGGACTATCTGTTTCTGCCTGAGCAGCAGCGTCACCTTAGCCATGAGACGAAGATGTACGATTTCCGAATTACTGCAGCACAGAGCAAACACATAGGTAGGTTTTCCGTCTAGCGATTCGAACTCCGTCCCATGTGGACAAATTCCAAGCACTATACACGGAGCAACGTCTTTCGTCTGCCGGGGATCGCGCGGGTGCGGCAGGGCCACTCCAGGGCCTATTGCGGTACTGACCATTTCCTCCCGTTCGATGAGCCTGACAAGATACTCTCCGGCATCAATGGACGGGCGGCTTTCTTTCAGCTTCTTCACAAGTTGGGTCAATATAACCGACTTACTGCCGGGTTCCATATTCATGACGATACGTTCGACGGAAATCAGCCTGCTGATTGGTGTTACTTCTGACGCCATGGAAATGATGTCGACAAGGTCGGCGTTGGTAGCAGACTGCATCTTTCCCACAAGCCAGTCATCTATCATGGAGGACAGGAACCGCCATTGATTGGACACCTTGGCGGCAGGAATCTCGCCGGACTGAGCCATTCTGATTATTGTTTTCTGTGAGACCTTGAGGTACTGGGCTATCTCCGCGAGAGTCATCACTTCATCTTCCGATTCCGAACCCCGACCCGGCTCGCCATTCGCGGTTAAGGATTTATTCATAAACGCCTCCAGACAGACATACGAACCATTTCTGGGCATCAGTGTCCACTAATAACCTCTGTTGTCCTGTGTTGTCAATAGCAAAAACACAAAAAAACCACGGAATCGGGGTCACACCTAAGAAATAAGCTCCCGCCGTTGGCTCCTTCACTTGCTTCGGAAACTATTGCCACGCCGCTTTGCTATTTGTGGTAACCCGCCTATAATCCTCTTTCAGAGGTAGGCGTGCATGCCGGGGTAGAAGGTTTTGACTGAATTGTAAGAAAAGCACACTCGCAGTAGTGTCGAAGGCATGCGGATGGTACGCGAGAATGTTAGATGTTGAACCCTGACCCCCGGTTCTCAAGGGGTCATTCCAGCTTGCAGCCAGGACCGTGGTTGACTAGAGTGTCGGTGCAGGAGACGAAAGTATGCGGCGGCTGACACGAAGGATTTCGAAAGAGCTGAAGGCCTGGGTCTCCGAGGGGCTGATAACTGCCGGTCAGGAACAGGCCATACGAGCACGGTATGAACAGGGAACGGGTACTTCCTGGGGTATGATCCTTTTTTCCGGGCTTGGCGCCGTCGTGACCGGTCTGGGTGTTATCCTTCTGTTCGCCTATAACTGGGACGGAATACCGAAACTCGTCAAACTATTCCTCATCTACGGTGCACTGGCGGCGGCACACGCGACAGGGATACGCCTGTTTGCTGCCAGCAGAAAAAGGCGGGTAGTGGGAGAGGCATGCTGCCTGCTGGGCACAATGTTCTTTGGTGCCGCCATCTGGCTGGTGGCACAGATATATCACATTGACGAACATTTCCCAACGGCCCTGATGATCTGGAGCGCAGGGGCACTGATGATGGCATGGGCGCTGCCGTCACTGGCCCACGGCATATTGTCGTCACTCCTTATCGTGGTGTGGTGCGGTATGGAGGCGGTTGCATTCCATGCGCCCGTGCACATAGCCCCGCTGATGATACTCCTTTTGCTGGGCTCCCTTGCATGGCGGCAGGCATCGCGGCTTCTTATGGGCTTTGTTATTCCATCTTTCCTCATCTGCCTGTTAATGGTTCTGGTTACGGGTGCCGGACACGAAGGGGAAATAGTGGCTATGGTTCTTCTGAATGTCTCGGTCATCCTGGTTGCTGCGGCAGGGCTGGTTTTCAACCATGCAAGGGCATCGCGCTTCGGCTCGATATTCAGTTTGTTCGGCTGGCTGGTCTTTTTCGTGTTGTTGTATGCAATGACGTTCCCGGAGGCGGCGGAGGATATCCTCGATATTGAGTTTGGCCGCGTGTCCGCCGTCCCCATGGTCTACTGGAGCCTGTCAGCTATACTGGCCTTGTCCGCCTGGGCCTGGTTGATCTACCGGTGTATCCGCCAGAAGAGCACATACAGAATTCCCTGGGAACACTATCTCCTGCCCGCAACGGTGCTTGTGAGCATGTGCGGCATGTTGCAGAAGCCCGACGGCTGGCTGGCGGCACTTCCTTACAATCTCGTACTGCTTGCAGTAACTATCGGCATGATGATGCGAGGTTGCCGTGAAACAAATGCCAGGGCAGCTATTGTCGGATCCATTGTGCTTGTTGTTTACACGTTCTCCCGGTACGTGGATCTCTTCGAGAGCCTGCTGGTACGTGGGGCGGTCTTCATAGTGATCGGTATTGCCATCTTTGTACAGGGTGTTTTGTACAACCGGGTCAAGAAAACCGCGGGGGATGATAATGCGGACTAGGACAAAAATCATAATCTTTGCCGCATGCCTGCAGTTGGCTGTCGTAGTGTTTATGGCCGCACAACGTGAATGGGTCGTACAGTTCGGCGACAGGGTGTTCCTGCAGACCCTGCCCGTCGATCCGCGCGACATTTTCCGGGGCGACTACGTCAGGCTCGATTACGAGATATCCCACCTGCCGCGCCGTTTGTGGCCCGGAGACCTGGAGCCGAAAGGAACGGAGGAAGCCGCCGGGAAACTCGATAAAGACGAACGCGTATATACCGTTCTGGAAACAAACAGATTTAACGTCGCCCGCGCTGTACGGGTCACGGTCAGCGAACCGGGTGTGCCGCTCTTTATACGCGGGCGAGTGAAGCATCATTGGGACCAACTGCTCAACGTGCGCTATTCGATTGAAGCCCTGTTCGTTGAGCAGGGGAAAGGGCTCGAAATTGAAGAGAAACGAAGGCGTGATGACGGGATACGGATCCCCATGGAAGTGGAAGTTGCTCTTGGCGGCAACGGACTGGGCGTCATCACCGGTTACCGATGGTCATCGATCGGTATCGGGCTGGACATCACGGAAGACGAGGATCGCAACCCCGTAACCGCAACGGTGACTTTGCTGAATGCCTCGGATAAACCGCTGGCTGTTGTCGCCCTGCCCGAAGCCGGGTCTCTTGAACTTGTGCCCGACATGCGGACCCTTCGCGGTGAGGCAACATGGCAGTGGGTTGGACGCAGTGAGCAAACGGAGGTGAAAGATCAGCATATTGTCGTACTGCAGCCGGAGGAGACACACCGGATAACTGTAGATTTTACCGATCCGGCCTGGTTCGTACAACGAGAAGGCGGCAAGCCCGTCTCCCTGTCTACCCCCGGTCGACGCCGCTGGCAACGGTTCCGCTTCGTCTACAACGGTCCACCCCCATCCGAAACACAAAACCTGCAAAAATCCGATATCATCTGGCACGGCGAAGTAGTAACCGCCGCCTTCCGCGGCGCCAGAATCGACTAGCCTGAAACTTCACGCTGCATCGAGGGGCTGGGGGCCAGAGGGGCTGGGGGCCAGGCCTTGATTAATGCTTACGGGTACGGAAGCGCCGGGAGAACTTTCACCAGCGATTTTCCGCGGATCAGAAGCTGAGCCTTGTGCCGAATGAGAAGATCGGCTCGTCGGCGTGTTCCGCAGAACTGTTCAGCGACCAATCCTCGGTCAGCTTGAATTTCAGACCGAATACGACATAGGGCACTATATCATCCGAATCGAACATGGTTCGCGGGGGCATCGGAATTGACACGGGAGCTTGCGCCGGTATAGGGTTTTCCTCTTATGTCAAAGCCGAACATAATTCTCATACTGATAGACGACATGGGATGGCGCGACATCTCATGCTGTGGAAGCGAATTTTACGAAACCCCGAACATCGACAGGCTGGCGCGTGAAGGCATGACCTTTACAGACGGGTACGCTTCCTGCCCGGTGTGTTCGCCCACGCGAGCCAGTATAATGACGGGCAGGTACCCCGCGCGGCTGGGAGTTACCGACTGGATCGACTGGATGGGCGCGGTCCATCCCCGCAGGGGCCGGGTCATTGACGTTCCGTACATAAAACACCTGCCTCTGGAGGAAAAAACCGTAGCCGGCGCTCTCAGGGACGCGGGTTACTCAACGTGGCACATCGGCAAATGGCATCTGGGAGGCGAACCGTACTGGCCCGAAAAACACGGTTTTGACGTGAACGTGGCAGGCTGTGAATGGGGCCTGCCGGTGGGCGGCTATTTCAGCCCCTACAGCATGCCCAACCTTGAGGACGGCCCGGAAGGCGAGTACCTGACGGACAGGCTTACCGACGAAGCGATACGGCTGGTGCGCGAGAACGGAGAAAAGCCCTTCTTCATGTACATGTCGCATTACGTGGTCCACGGACCGATACAGACCCCGCGGAAATACGTGGAAAAATACGAAAAAAAGGCAAGGGAACTGGGCCTGGACAAGGTGAAGACGTACGAACAGGGCGAGCCGATGCCATACGAGCACGACGGCGGCAGAAAGGTTGTCCGCCGTCTCGTGCAGTCGGACGCCGCTTATGCCGGGATGATCGAGAACCTCGACGAAAACGTCGGCCGCCTTTTTGCGGCTCTGGAAGAAGCGGGAAAGACGGACAACACGCTGATCATCTTTACTTCCGATAACGGCGGCCTGGCCACATCCGAGGGTTTGGATCTACCCCCTAAAAGTGGGCCACGGCAGCTAAGCGATTTGTTGTAATTTAGCATGTTCATTTTCGAAGTCCACTGGAGAAAGATATTCCAGCGAACTGTGTATACGTGTACGGTTATATTCGGTCTCGACGTATATGAATATTTCTGCGAGCGCCTCCTTCCTTGAGTTGAAAGAACCTGATTCCG
>JAWODU010000075.1:0-39286 GCA_046483125.1 Kiritimatiellia bacterium | reverse complement strand
TGACACCCAGATCTCGCGCCACGGCCTTTAAAGGCCGTCCACTCTCCAGCAACATCTCCACCGCCTGATCCTTGAACTCCTTGTCATACGGTTGATGACTCTTTCCTGTATTGTTCATCTCACCCTCCTATCCTCTCACCATAACACCGCTTCGCTACACTGGCCCAATAAATGGGGTAAGATTCAGATAGCCGGCTTCCTGGGGGTCGGCTTCCATCCACTGGCGGGACAGTTCCTTCATCCACTCCCCCGGCGCGCCTTGTTCGGCCATCGCTGCGATCTTCTCCCGCAGCGTCCGCACCTCCGGCGCCCGATCCAGCCCGACCGTCTTGCCCATTTCGCCTGGAGGAACATGCCGTAGCCCTTCCGGTCGGCGAATCCGCGCCAGGGCCATGAAACCCAGAAGCGTCACGATGTGCAGGGCGTTGTAATACCCGGCGGGCAGCGACAGATGCCGTCCCAACCCGCTTAACAAGCCGTTGGAGCACAACGCGGGCAGTCCGGCCAGTACCCCGCCCATCGTCACATCCAGGCAACGCTCGAAGCGCGTACTCGCGCTCTTGATCAAACCCAGGGCCGCTCCCATGCGCTCGTTGGCGCGGGTGCAGGCCGTGCCCATCCCCTCCGCAGCGCGCGCATCCGCTCGGCCTCGCGCCGACTTGCTCGTCGCCTGCCTGCGCCGGGCCTCCGGCAGGCAGGCCTCCGCCGCGCCCCCCGACGTCCGAACCACACGCCCGGCCTTGACCGCCTTGCGCAATGTCGATTCACCTACGCCAGCCAGACGCGCAACCGCCGCGATCGTCACATCCTCATCCAGCAGCCGGGCGCATTCGGCGGTCTTCTCTTCCGTCATCACCGTTTCGCCACGACGACCACGGGGCTCAAAGAAAGATCCCGATCCCCGCACATTCAACTGTCCGGTCCAGTTCATCAGCGTGCGGTGCGGGATGCACAGGCTGGAATGTTCCACCTCGCTGGCGCGCACGTGCCCGTTGGCGATGAGTGTGGCAATGGCAAAACGCTGCCCGGCCAGGTCCGCCTCCGGATGCGAATAGAAGTTGTCCGGTCCCACGAAATACGTGACCCGGCCCTCCTTTTTCAACACGCTGAGGGTCGAGCCGATTCGAATTGCGCCGTCCGGGAATCCGTGCAAGAGTAGTTGTGGCATGGCGGAACCTCTTTGGGTTTCGATCCTTCATGGAATCGTTTTTCAGCCCAAAGAATCCGCCTTGCCGCTTTGCTTGTCACGCGTCAAAATGTGCCATGTCATTTTCCGGGAAATGCGTCGAATTCCCGGTAGAGATCAGGAAGTCTGACCTTTTCAGTGAAACTGTTTTATAGCCTTAATATTTTCCTTGTGATCATATATCTGATTCGGCATATTGTCAGAGTATAACTGACATATGTCAGAGCATATCTGTCATATGCATGATGTTATCTGACATACAAATCTGAGGTTTTATCATGATTGAACCAATACTAGGATCAAAGAATGCAGAAAGGGTGCTGTTGTATTTACTGGCACGCAATCAAGGTTACACGAGAGAGATAGCAAGGTTCTGGGGTGCGGATCCTGACTCTGTACAGAAACAATTGGCTAGACTTGAGCAGGGTGGTGTTCTGGACAGCAAATTGGCCGGCAGAACAAGGATTTATCGTTTCAATCCTCGATATTCCTTGCTTAAGGAACTAAAGGCTTTACTAAACAAAGCCCTCTCATTCTATCCGCAGGATGAGCAAGAGAAACTTCTTGTTGTTCGGCGACGCCCCAGACGAAAGGACAAACCGCTGTGAAACCCATTTCGGAGATGACACGGCTGGAACTTGCCGGCTTCGTTTCCTCGGCATTACAAAAATCAGATATTGACGTGGTTCTTTCAGGAGGATCCTGCGTGTCGATCTATAGCGAGGAGCAGTACGTCTCAATGGATCTCGATTTTGTGAACGCCATGTTTACAAAGCGAGATCGAATTAGAAGCGTCATGGACTCTCTGGGATTTATAGAAGAAAACCGATACTTCCGCCATCCTGACACCGATCTTCTGGTTGAGTTTCCTCCAGGCCCTCTGGGTGTTGGCGAGGAACCGGTGAAACAAATCGACTCACTCAAGACAGAGACCGGTGTCCTCCGGATCATCTCTCCGACAGATTGCGTCAAGGATAGGCTTACTTGGTATTATCATGATGGCGACACCGAATGTTTAAAACAAGCCTTTCTCGTTGCCCAAGCCAACACTATAGATATAAAGGAAATCGAGAGGTGGTCAGGTGTTGAAGGAAAGACTTACATCTTCAATCAGATCAAAGGAGATTTAGAAAAGCGGGCATAACAACCGATTTTACAAGTATTTCTCATTCCGCGCGTGGAATGAGAAAACTGTGAATCAAACCGTGTACGAGGTAACGAAACTGATAACTAGCTGAATGAAAGGAGTCAGCCACGCCAATTGCTCTTATGGGCGTGTAGGCTGGGGGCGATTAATAAGAAATAGTACCATATGCACGGATCGGAAATCGCTTTTCAGGCGGCGCGGGCACCCGCCTGCTGGAACCGGTCTGAATGAGCGCTTTCATGATGGAAATATAGCGGTTCGGGCTGGTGAGTTCAAGTCCGGCTGTAAACGCGCTTCGAACGCTTTCAAGGTGCGGGCACAATGCGTTGCGCCAGAATAAAATGTTACCGAAGCATAAGTCCTGATCATGCAGGTTAGTACGATGTCCTTGTTTTCTATCTGTACGCCCTGGCCCGGAGCGTCGGCTTCCTCAGTCTCTCGTTTGTCGCGCTGGCCGCGCATCTTGTTGCTGTACCAGCCGCAGGTAGTCGAGCACATGCACCGTCCGCTTGAAGCGCCGCGGCAGCCGACGGAATTTCACGCCTCCAAACCCCGGCTGCAGCATTTCGAACCCGATCACATGCGTAAACTGCGCGTACAGCATACTCACGGCGTGATGCCTCGCGACTTGATCCCGTGCTTGCGCGCAAGCTTCGGCGCCAGATGCGACGAAATGAGTTCACAGACTTGGCGAAAGATGGCACACTTACTCCCGGCTGGTCTGGCTGGCATATCAGCAAGCTCGTTCTTTGTGGTGAAAAAGAAGATTGCAGCCAGTCAGTGAGCCATTACAAATTCTCTCCCCCAACTGTGGAACGGTAGCAAACTGAAATCAAGACGTGCGGGGTCAAGAGTTGTCAAATACCCATGTATACGATAACTCTTCATTCTCGAATCCCCCATCGTCCGAGTAAAAAGCAGGAGCGTGGAAATGTCACGACCAAACATTTTATTCATTTTCACCGACGATCCCGCGTACGCCGAAGTGCGGCAAAGCCTGCAGTGCGAGCTGGAGACCTGGCGGACCGAACTGAACGATACCGGCGAGATGGGCCAGGCCTTCTGGTCGGTCGCCAGAGCCTGATAACGCAAAAAGGGACCGCTATTATGATCGACATTCGCGACCATGGCGCAGTCGGTGACGGCGCCACACTCAACACCGAGGCCATCCAGGCCGCCATCGATGCCTGCACCGCCGCGGGCGGCGGCACCGTGCGCATCGAAGGCGGCATCTTCCTGACCGGAACCCTCGTGCTGAAGGACCATGTCCTCCTGGAGCTTGCCGCAGGCGCCGAACTGCGGGGCAGTCCCCGGATCGAAGACTACGCCACCGGCTGTGGGAAGAACATGTACCGCGGCGAGGCCAAGAAGGACCGCTGTCTCCTTTTTGCAGAGGGAGCGTGCAATATCGGCATCGTCGGGACCGGCACAATCAACGGCAATGGACACCGGGATATCTTCCCCAACGAGGGCGACTCGGACCAGAACCGCCCCATGCTCATTCGATTTGTCGACTGCACCGGCATCCGCATGCGGGACGTCACGCTCCGAGATCCGGCCGCATGGACCTCGGCGTGGCTCTACTGCCGCGATATTGTGGTCGACGGGATCACCATCGACAGCCGCGTCAATTACAATGGCGACGGGTTGGACTTCGACGGCTGCACAAACGTGCGGGTGAGCAACGCCTCCTTCGATACGAGCGACGACTCGATCTGCCTGCAAACTTCCCGCCCGGACCGTCCCTGTCGGGACGTCACGGTCACCAACTGCACGTTCTGCAGCAAATGGGCCGGGATGCGAATCGGACTGCTCAGCCGCGCCGACTTCGAGAACGTCACGGTCAGCAACTGTGTCTTCCGCGACATCGACGACAGCGGACTCAAGATTCAGATGTGCGAGGGCGGCACGATGCGCCGCATGGTCTTCACCGGGTTGGTGATGGAAAATGTCCCCCGCCCGGTCTTCCTCACCTTCTGCCAACAGCGAGCCTGCGTCGATGCCCCGGAGGGCGTGGCGCCGATGCAGTTAATGGGCGAGATGCTCTTCAGCGACATGGTGGTCGATGCGACCCGACGCGGCACGGACGCGGCTTTCATCCTCACCGGCATGCCCGGCCACCCGATCGAGACCATCACCCTGCGCAACATCGACATGCGCGTCGCCGGCGGCGGCACTGCCGAAGACGCAGCGAACGAACTGAAGGAGCTGGACCTGGATACGCTCGCCGGCCACTGGCCCGAGTACCGATGCTTTGACGCAACCGTCCCGGCCTATGGTCTCTACGCACGGCATGTACGAGGTCTTACCGTCGAAGGCTTTCGCGTACGAACCGACGCACCGGATGCCCGACCGGAGCGCGTCTTTGTGGATGTGGAGGCAAGTGAGTCTTGGTAGTGGCAAGTAGAGAATGACGAACATAAATTGAAGACACTTCAACAACCTTGTCCAGAACCATCATCCGAAAATAGGTTTCAGCAACGAATAATGTCACAGCCATCCCACGGGATGACCAGATTAACCTTGTCCAGAACCAAAGTCGAAATGAATTCAGGTTCTAGACAAGGTTCTGGACAAGGGCTGGACAAGGTTTATAAAGCAAATACAAGCATTATCTCGGGGAGAACCCCCGTATAGTCAGAACCGACTGATAACAAGAGCGTTGTGAAACAGACAAGCTTCGCTTTCTTGACACAACCAGAAAACTTATCAAGGCCCCGAACATGACAAGTATTACGGACCCTTGGCCGGAAGCCAGAAACCTTCAACGCTATGACAACCCTCTGACTGTCCTGAGCGACCACCATTCGCCGGTGGCCATTGGTTGCTGGAACAGCGACCAGATGGGGATCGGCCGGATGTTTCTGCAAAGTCATGCCCCCACCGCGTCACGGCCCGTTCTTGACCCGCCGCTCCGGCTGTTTGTCAACATGGAGGGCGCGTGCCAACCCGTGCCGGTTGTCGAGCGGACGTGCTGGCCGGGCGGCTGGATGGAGAGCGGCCACACGGGTTCCGTGGCCATCACGCAATGGGTGTGGTTCTCGAAACACAACGAGATCAGTGTCAAGTGGCGTGTCGAATCCGCGGACGCGAAACAGGTGGAACACTGTGTCGTTGTGCTTCCCGCGCTTCATTCATCGGCATAGGCAAGGCAGCGCATGACCATGATTGTACCCATCATATCCCCGACCGGTTCCGGTGTTCGGCAAAGCCTGATCGAATGGTGATTTGCCGTGCAGACGGCGCCCTTGAATGAAAAAGCGCCATCCGTGCGGCGATACTTGGTCAGCAGCATATCCGCGCAACGGTTGCCGGCATCCTGGATATCGGCAGACCGGTAACCGCCGTCGAGTTGCCGGTTAAGCTCCCGCAGCACCCACAGCGCATCCCAGTTGATACACATGTTGTTGCGAAATCCGAACTCGCCATCGGCGTGCTGCAAAGCAAGCGTCGAGCCGATCCCGCGCTCGGGATTCGGAATGGACACACCGATGCGCAGGTAGCCCACCATGACCTTGAACAACCCTGCCATGGCAACCGATGCGTTCACCGGCCGCGGCATCTGCATGGACGGAGTTCCCGTCGCCGGATCGAGGACTTCGGCTTCCAGCGTGGCAAGTGCTTCGGTGACCTCTCTCGGCAAAGGGTTGAGTTTGTCTGTCGGAATGCGCTCTACACAGGCGATCAGACCGCGCGCCCAGGCTTCGCCGCGGTGCCAGGGCCTCGACCAATCGAAACTGCGGGTATAGGCCGCGCCGCCCAGGACCATGGGATCAGCCGCGAACATCTTCGGCAGCGGATGCAGCGGAGCGGCATCCAGATGCTCAAGCGCTTCGGCCGCGACTCCCATTTGACCGTAGATGTCCTCCCAGCTATGGCTGCCTTCGCGGTCGGCTTCGGTCACGAGCGGATCCTTGAAATGCCCGTCGCCCGGGTCCTGGGTCGACTGCAGCCAGGCTGCGGCCTCCTCGCGGCGGGAGGCCGGCACCCGCGGCAACTCACCCAGTGCATCCAGAAGCTTTATTGCCCAGGCCGAGCTGATCAGCGCAAAGGGGCGCTCCATGGCTGCGTGGTACGGCCAGCGCCCCCATGGCCCATCTTTGCAGCGGATCGATTCCAGCCAATTCAGCACGGACCGGCGGACCTGGTCGACATATAAATGATGGGTGGCATTCATCTCAATCCTGTATTTATTGTTTAATGGCGGCGTTGGCCACCATCCAGCGGTCTCCCTGGCGGCAAAAGCGGGCATAGTGGCCGTCGGCGAGCTCGACGATGCAGCCGCCTTCAACAGTCCGCAGCTTCGGCGGTTCATGCGTACCCTCGGTGGCATCCTGGCAGACAGAGATCAGCGGGTTGTCTGCGTTTGCCAGGTAATCCGCGGTGACCGGATGCATCTCGCACTCGGCAAAGCAGTACCCCCATTTGGTCAGTTCACGTTGCGGGTGCTGCGTCAGGTTGCCGACAGCGGCGCCGAGCAGATTCACCTGCATGACTGCGTTCTGACCGGGGATGGTCCATTCCGGTTTTTCGTCCGACAAAGCCGGCGCCCCGCCGCACTGGTAGTGCGCGAGGACCTCGCCGGGTCCGGTCGCTTCGATATCATCGAGCCATAAGACCGGACCGTCGGCCCACATAACCAGCACGCGCCGGACGCGCTTCGCCTTGCCGCCGTAGGCCCGGGTGGAATCACAGCTTGCCACTCGATAGGCGCCGCGGTCCTCGCACATCTCGATGCGCCCGGTGAAGTCCCCTGGCACATCCGGTCCCTGTCCGTCGATAATCGGGAGGCAATGGTCTGTCGGGTTCGGCATGTTGTATCCCGCGTCGATAAGGAGCCGTTCGCCGCGCAGGTGTACGCATATCGCACCGGCATCACGCTGGTTGTGATGAGTGAAGGGTGCGCGCTTCCCCTTGAGCCCGGCCATCCACTTGCAATCGTACCGCGGGGCACTGCGCAATGTGCAATACTGGATGCTTTCCAGCATGAACGCGGTTGGAAACGGCGGTGCCTGCCTGGCGGCAGGGCGGTCCGGACGGAACAGCTCCGCCCAGGGGGCGGCATTGTAGTTCGGCAGCTTTCTTCCTTTCTCAAGCTCGCGTCGCCACCATTCGCGGGCGTGGTCGCCGTACCAGAGCCCCAGCTCGTCGCCGTAGCGCGAAGCGGCAAAATAGGCCATCCGGGTTCCCACCGGCACCGGTACCGTATCGTTCATCCCGTGCATGCCCCCGTCCGGGCACAGCCCGAGCCGGATCATGTTGGTCAGCTTCTTGATCGAAGGATGCGAGAGAATACCATCGTCACTGCCGGTTACGGATTCCAGCATCGTGCCGAATGCCAGGACATACATCGTTCCGTACTCCCAGTACTGCGCACCTTCGGTGTTGCCGCCGTCGGGTCCCTGGCAGTAGTCGAGAAGCCGCCAAATCCAGCGGCGCGCCAGTTGCAGCGCTTCGGCGGCACGCGGGCACTCCCCCAGCAGCGCCAGGGCCAGCATGCCGGCGTTGGCGTTGTTGACCGTGTTCGCATTGGCGTTGGTGGTGCACCACCAAGCTCGTTGCTCGGCGTGCGCGATGAAAATATCCAGGAGGTTGCCGCCTACGTCGCGCAACACCATCGCGGTTTCCGCATTCACATGGGGCACGATTCCGTCGTACGCAAGGGCATAGGTGCCGTACTGCATGCCAACCTTAAGATGATGCCCAAACCCTTCGGGGTCCTTTTCATCAGTGCTTATCCGCACACCTTTATCAGAAATTTCACGCGCCAGCGCGGCCACGTTGTCGATTCCGCCGAGGTCGCCCGAATCGAGCCAGGCATTAAACGCTGCCCCCAGCGCCGCACTCAGTCTCGGAATCAAAGGCTTTTCCTGTCCCTTCGTTTTCGCGTTTCCGCCCTTGCCGGGCATAGAGGCGGGTCCGTAGGTCTCCCGCTGATGGTGAATGCGCGCCACATTCTCGGGCGCACCGAGAAGATATGGATGCGTCAAGGCGCTTGCATCGAACGGTGCTTCTCCGGCACCGGGCATGCCGCGCAGCGACACACTGCCGAGCGGGTACCGCTCCATGCCGTCCTGCATGTAAAAACTCACGCGTGTGTAGGCTCGGCGTTCCAGTTCGACAGCCACCGGCACCGCCTGTCTCGCACCGGCATCCAGGCTCACGGGCGTGGTCCGGTTGAACGCGTCCCCGCTGCCGCACTCGTGTTCGATGTGCATGCGCCCCTTGATGGACGTGCCGGAACTATTATGGAGTTGCAGAACGGCGGAGTTTTCTCCTGCCTGCAAATCCTGCGATTGAAAATCGATCGACTCGAGAACAACGGGACCCGTTGCTTCAGGATTCGCAATGATCCGGAAAATGCCGAAGCGGTCAAACTGGGAGAAAGCCTGCTCGGCGGGCGATTGCGCGCACAACGGGCGAGCGCCGTCGATTGTGATGGCGGGGGCCAATAGGGTGTACAGATCAAGCGGACGGCCGGCTGATGGCGAGGGTAATCCAACGGCGTTGAGGTCGAGCCGCACCTCAAACCCCCAGCCGCCAGAGATATCGAGCGGCTCAACTGCCAGCTTCGCAGGATCATCCAGCAACCCGAGGCTGTCCCACGCCGCGCCGGAGGCACCCAGTCCGAGCTGCAGCATCTCACCATCATCGGACAGAAGCAGGCGGAACTCGACCAGGTCCTGCTGCCAAAACGCCCCGCCCCCAGGTTCGGCATCGGGGGCAGCGTTCGGCGCCTCGTCCTGCACCTCGACCCGCAGGCGAAGCGTACCGCCATCAACAGCCACCAGAGAACGTCCGACTGCATGACAATCCGCCACCCGGTCCCCGAGGGTTTCGAGGATCAAGGGGACGGCTGAAGCCCCGTCCCATCCGCGCTGCGGGTCCCACGGTCGTACGATGGTAACCGGCGCCTTGAATGCCTGTCGTTGCAGAGCTCCCCAGCGGGGGATTACGGGTACGTCACGAGTGATTTGCTGGTTCATGTTATCCTCTGTATCGTGATAGCAAATTGCTCCTGTGAAACTTAACGTTTCGCGTGTCTCGTTTGGCGTGTCGCGTCCGCCTCGTCCGCCGTTCGCGTCGCCCGCTCTCGTCCGCCCAGGTTGCCGCTTCGCTGCCGATCCGGTTGGTCGGCCTCTGTCCTTCGGACGGCCACCCGGGGGTGTCGGGTGCGCGCCCGAGGGCCGGACTCTTGTAAAAAATTGACCCAAAAAGAGCGAATATATCACAGCGCAGATAGACGGTCAACTTTGGAGGGAATCATGACCAATTCTCGCTCATCCCCTATCTCGCGGAGTGGGGGTATAACACAATTTGGTGGCACTTCTGCGATGACGAAGGGTTTGCTCTGCAGCTCGAGCGCCATCCCGAGCTGGCATCGCCCTACGCATTTACGAAAACCGAAATGCGCCGGCTGATTGAGCACGCGGGACGGTACGGGATCGATATCGTCCCGGAAGTGCGAAATGCAGGATTTCGCTTCGCAGTGTTCAGTGTTCAGGAAACCGGAGTGCCATGGGACGGAATTCCGATGGGATTCGGAAAATGAAATAGCGAAAGAGGCGGTACGTGGGCTTTCGGGGATGAAGTCCATGGCTTGGGCGAGTATAGTGACGACAAAGGAACGAATACTTGTGAAACATCCAAATCTTTACCTTGTGATGATCGTAACGGCAATGACTGAGGTGTGTATGGGACTGACTGCAATGGATGCGATGGTTGTGGTCAACGGTGAGAGCTGGGCTTCCGTCGCCGGAGAGCGATCGCGCCCGCCGTTCTCCTCGAAGCCGTCCTGTTTCCCGTCTGGGAGCGGGTTCTGAGGGATTCAAGCACGGTATGTTGCGCTCCCGTTATCCGTCCCGCCGGAACCTCGTGGGAGTGGTTCCGATTTTGCGGTGAAAGACGCGGCTGAAGTGATCGGGGCTGCAGAATCCGCAAGCCACTGCAACATCAGCGACTTTGTCACCCGAGGTGCGTAGAAGGTGCATGGCCTTCTGCAAACGCCGCCGCATCAGGTATTCGCCCGGTGCCATGCCCGTCTGTTCCCGGAAGCGGTGGGATAAATGGCAGCGGTGGCAACCGAGTTGCAGTGCGATCCAGTTGACGTTTGTCGCGGGGTTACTGAAGCTGTCATCCAGCAGTTGCAGTGCTAGGCTCACGAGGGGGGGGGCGCGCAGAGTCCCGGGCCGCGTCATCGCCGCGGCGGAAGGCTTTTGTCAGGATTCGATAGGCCGTGGCGGAGGCGGCGCGCATGTCCCGGTCCGTCATGCCTGCGATCTCTTTCTCGAGTTGCAGAAAATCATTCAAAGGGCAGCCACCCGGCTGAAGGATGCCCGGATGGGTATATCCCAGAGCCCGAATAAGTGCTGCCGCCTGTTCTCCCAAAAGACTTAGACCGCGACCGGATACGGGGGCGAAAGCCACGAACTGTCTTTGCAGCCCAGGGGGAACAACGATTGCCTGTCCGGCCTCTATGCGGTGTGTGGTCTCCGGCGTCTGCATGAGCAGTGTCCCATCAACCACCCACTCAAGGTGCCAATACGACTTTGCTACGTCGTTGCCCCGGGTGCCGGCCGGGCCGCCGAAGCGTGTTACCGAGCGGCAGATCAGCGGCAGTGCGATTTGCCCCGGACCCGTAGGACAGCCGGGGTAGTACAGGATCTGTTCGCGAAGATTCTTTGTCATAGCACAAATATACAGGCCAAAACACAAAGTGTCTATTGCAGTGGCACATATTTTTCGCCTACATTCAAACACGGGGCTTACAAAGCTAAGCACAAACAGACAGAAGAACGGGGACGAACATGAAGATACGAGTCAGCAACTCCATCCGCAGGTCTTCGCAATCCAGGGGATGCGTGTCCTGGTTCCTTGAAATCGCCTCCTTCCTGGGTTTGGGTGTCCGATGAATCCCCATTACGGCGACCTGCATAATCACTGCGGGCTCTCGTACGGTCATGGCACTGTCGAGGACGCGCTCCGGAATGCTCGGGAGCAGCTCGATTTCTGCTCGGTCACCGGCCACGCTCTGTGGCCGGACATGCCCGCCGAGACGCCGGATATCAAGCCGATCCTGGACTTCACCCGTCGCGGTTTCGCCCGCGTGCGCGACCAGTGGGATGACGCACAGGAAACACTCGAGAAGTTTCAGGAGGACGGCAGGTTCTCTACGTTTCCGGGGTTCGAAATGCACTCCTGTGAAGACGGGGACTATACGGTGCTTTACCGCGATCCGGGCGGCAAGATTCTTGAAGTCAGCGGATTAACAGAACTCCAGGATACGATTCGTCGGCTGCGGGGTGAGGACATCGGTATCCTGGCGTTCCCGCACCACCTGGCATACAAGAAAGGGCAGCGCGGCGTGAACTGGGACAGCTTCGATCCCGGCATTTCGCCGCTGATTGAAGTTGTGTCGATGCACGGTTGCAGCGAACTGCTCGACTCGCCCCGTCCTTTTCTGCACTCGATGGGGCCGGCCGACGCCGGCAGCTCGCTGGCGGCGGGACTCGAACTGGGCGTGCCCTTCGGTGTCATCGGCGGCACGGACCACCACAGTGCCCATCCCGGCAGTTACGGCCACGGCCGCATGGGCGTCTGGGCGGCGAACAACACGCGGGAGGACCTCTGGGACGGATTCATGAACCGGCGAACCTGGGCGCTCACCGGGGATCGTATCGAACTGAATATGACCATGAACGGCCAATGCATGGGTTCGACCGTCGGTCCGGCAGATACACGGAACATGACCATTGACGTCGAGGGCGGCGCGGCCATCGACGTCGTGGACGTCGTTCGGAACGGGCGTATTGCGAAACGGTTCACCATCCCGGAAGACCTGCCCGAACATGTCGATCCATGCTGCGATCCCATCCGGACCAAGATTTTTATCGAGGTCGGGTGGGGAACTGTCGGAAAACCTGTGGACTGGCAGGTTGATATCGGCATTTCCGACGGTGAGATACGTGATATCGAACCGCGATTTCGCGGTGCAGAGGTCGTGTCGCCGCTCGACGCTCCGGACGGCGCTGAGGTCTCGTATTACGTCTCGCAATGCCGGCAAACCGATACGCGCGCGGTGTCTTTCCGAACCCGAACCTGCGGGAATCCGAATACAAGCACCTGCGCGACCCAAGGGGTGTGCCTCTATGTTGATATGCCGCGCACGGCAGATGTTCTGGCGACGGTCAACAGTCAGAAAATACGCATGCCTTTGGAACATCTACTGGCAGGACAGCGTTGCGGGCGGCTGGGGTTGATAGATTCTCCCTGCTGGCTCCTGCATCGCGTGCCGCTCGAAGCCGAATACAAGTGGAATCTGACATGGCAGGACTCCCGACATTCAGACTGTGATACTTACTACGTGCGCGTGCGGCAGAGAAACGGCCAATGGGCATGGAGCTCGCCGGTGGTGGTGACGTGACTTTTCAGGGTGTTATCCGAAGCAACGAAACAGAAAAGGAAAATGAAATGAAGAAGAGTGCGGAAAATCGATTGCAGAGAGTTTGCCGCATGGCGGTCTGTGCTGTCTTGCGCGACCCGAGGGCGTTGGCACGGGCGCATGACGTGGAAGTGGATGGGAAGCATTTGTATGTTCCCGGCAAGGGTGGATCGATTACCATTGTCGATGTGAGCAATCCCGAGCGCCCGGAGTTGGTGTGGACCAGGGACCTGGGCGATGATGCGCAGACGGTACTGTGCCGGGACGGTTACGTGTTTGTCGGGGGCCGCGACGTCTATTCGATAGACGTTGCGGAACCGACACGAGCCATGGTGCGCAAGCGACTGCAAGACAGGCCCCGCATCGATCTGATCAACGGCATGATCTCATGGGGCGACCATATCCTGTACGCCAACAAGGCGGGCTGGGTCGGCATGGTGGATGTACGTCGGACGGACAAACCGGTTCTGGTGGGTGCGCTGAACTCGCAGAAGCACGGCGGGATCATATCGCCCCACGATATCGCGGCATACAAGGCGTACATCGTCGTCGTCGACCAGCGCGACGGCAGTCCGTTCAAGGTACGGCTGTATCGGGTTGCCGAGCCGGAAACGGGCGAGCTTCTGCCGCCGGGGCAGTGGACGGTTGCGGGTGCCGTCGGGGGCGAGAATCTGAACGGGGCAAACCGGGTGGCTATCTACGGCGATTACGCCCTGGTGGGCTGTAACAAGTCCAACACACTGGCGGTCGTGGACCTGCGCAACCCGGAGCAGCCGAAGACCGTCAAGGTCCTGCTGTTCCCCGGCGAGCCGTGCGGGCTTGCAGTGTCGGGGGCGGTTCTCTTTGCGGCAGGAGGGCGCACCGTTCAGGCTTTTGACCTGACGAACCCCGCCGAGCCTGCATTGCTCACCTCGTTCGAAAGCAACGAAGCGTTTCCCTCCGAATTCGACATCACGGGAGAGGGCGCCACGCGCTATACTACGATCGGGGGCGAGAAGAAGGCTTCGAAGGGGAATGCCCATGACCTGGTCTACAGGGACGGCTACCTTTACGTAACCGCCCAGAGCGATCACCAAGTGGTGATTCTGAAAGTCGAAGATGCAAGAATTCGGAAACTCGCCGCACAGCCGCCGCCCCGGTTCAGCGGAGAATGCGTCCCTGTGCATGTGCAGGACCCGGTGACGATGACGAGGCAGCGGCGTGTTCGTCCGCAGTCACTGATCTTCGACGAGAACGGGGCGCTGGAAAAGCTGCTTTACTCCACCGATGGGTCCGGCGGCGTCAGCATTGCCTCCGGTCTGGCCGATACCAGTGACGGCGGCCGCTCCTGGACTGACCACCCGGCGAATCCCGTGCTCGACCGCATCGAGTCGGACTGGCAGGGGCGGCGCGCCTTCGGGACCGCCATCACCCGCGACGAGGAGAACAACCGCTGGGTCATGGCAACCGTGGGGGACGATACCAGCCCGCATACACCGGGGAAACGCGCGGTCGGCTTGTGGTTTTCGAAGGATCTGATGGACTGGACACAGCACGAGGGCAATCCGGTCATTACCGTGGAAACAGATGACGCGTTGAACAACGCTGGCATCCTTCCCGGGCCGGACGATCCGCCCGTGGGCATGTACATACGGGATTTCCGTCGGCTTGACGGAACTTGGTACGCGCTCGTTCAATGGCGCGGCGATCATGCCCGAACCGACTGGTCGCGCATGACCGTCATGCAGAGCGCCGGCGACCTGACCGGCCACTGGACGTTCAGGAATGTTTGCCTCGACCCCGAGCAGGCGAGTGACTGGTTCAAGACCAACCGGAATTTCAACTGGTCGCAACCCGTGCAGGTCGAGGGCCGGTGGTATGCTGGCTGTCAGAACGGCGTCGCCAGGGACGATACCGATAACACCCGAATCGGTATCGTGTACTCGGACGACTATTTCCACTGGCACGAATTCGACAATCCTGTAACCGATATACTCAGGCGGCCCGACGGATCCCCGGTGGTGTCATCGCAACAATTTCTACTGCCCCCCAAGGACGACACTCCCTGGCGAATTCTGCTGGGCGCCCGGGGCATCCACGGTAAGCAATACATGTACCTTGTGTTCCCGTAATCGGCGAACGAATCGGGGGTGTTAAAGGCCGCCGAGGTTAGATGAGCATGATCCCGGATCCAGTCCTGAGAATCGATGAGCTGCGCCACGCGATGGCGGCCGAAACCCAGAATGCAGTGAAGCGTTTGCGTTGTATTTTCGGTCACATTTGGTGGTGCAGGCAGTCGCTCTCCCCTGGGAATGGGAACGAGTTAACGAGCAGGTAGGCGCCGATACGCATCGCGAAGGGCCCGAGCACCTCGTCAATGAGGCAGAAGTACAGATGTGTGTAACGGCTGCGTTGCGGCGCGATTTTCCGCCAGGCGGGATCCTCCAATGTGAAACTTTTTGTCCTTCAGCGGCTTGCCGGCTCAGCAACGAAGAATCGCCGCAGTGGCAAGTGGCAAATGGCGAGCGGCAGGTGAAGAAGATGTTTAAAGGGTACCATTTTCCTGTTGCATTTAATAGACACAAGTGTCAATATAGCGCTATGACATTCGAAGAATTGGTGAAAAGAGTGCCTCCGAGTGGAGTGTTTCGGACTGGCCAGATTCTCGCGGGTGAGCGATTTCCAGCGCATGTGCGACGGCAGATGGATCGCTGGGTGAAGCGAGGTCGTATTCTGCAACTTCGGCGTGGTGTATACGCTATTGCGGCGCCGTACGCCAAGGCGACCGTGCATCCTTTTCAAGCGGCAAACGCACTCAAGAAAGCGTCATACGTGAGCCTTCAGTCTGCGCTGTCGCATTATGGCATGATTCCGGAGCACGTTCCCGAGATCACCAGTGTAACGACGGGGCGTCCCGAGGAAATCGACACGCCGATTGGCCGTTTCTGGTTCCGGCATGTAAGCGCGCGTTTCTTCTTTGGTTACTACGAGTTGGGGGTCGCGTCTGCACAGACCTCGCTGATTGCGACACCGCAGAAGGCGTTGTTGGATCTTCTATATCTAACACCGGGAAGTGATGATGACGGGTTTCTGAGCGAACTGCGGTTGGACTTTCCTGAAGACTATGACTTTTCTGTTCTCGTCCAAATGGCTGACCGGAGCGGATCACCGAAGCTGCGGCGTGCGGCGGCCTGCTTGATAAAGATGTATGCGGGAGGATGACGGGATGAAAGATCTCTTACGGGAAACTCTGCAAGATTCTGGGAATGACTTTCAGCGGCGCAGTAAGGCGCGAGAGTATCTGCAGGCTCGCATTCTCCTGGCGTTGCAGGATCATGGTGCGTTCAGTAACTGGGCGTTTGTCGGTGGCACCGCGTTGCGTTTTCTGTACGGTCTGCCACGCTACTCCGAAGATCTCGACTTCTCTCTGCTGACGCCGAGTTCTGATGCGCGATTCGAGAAACTCATGCATGCGGCACAGCACGATCTGACGGCCGAAGCCTATGACGTGCGACTGAAGGTTAAAATGCGTGCATCGGTTGCATCGGCATTTGTGACGTTCAGAGGGTTACTTCATGAGCTTGGTCTTTCACCGAACAGGGATGAGGCACTCAGAGTCAAAGTTGAAATCGACACCAATCCACCTGCCGGGGCCGGGGTTGAGACGCGGCTGGTGCGGCGTTTTGTGATGCTGAATCTGCTCCATTACGACCGTTCTTCGCTTCTGTCCGGCAAGTTGCATGCCGTGCTGAGTCGCAAGTACACCAAGGGGCGTGACCTGTATGACCTGGCCTGGTACCTGGCCGATCCGAAGTGGCCGTCGCCGAACACCGAGCAGCTTAACAATGCGTTACTGCAAACGGGTTGGACAGGTCCTGAAGCGACCTCTGAAAACTGGCGATCACTCATTCTGAAAAAGCTGGAGACCGTTGACTGGGCACAAGCACTGCGAGACGTGATGCCATTTCTCGAGCGGAAACAGGATGTTGAACTGGTGTCACGGGAGAGCTTGGTTCCGCTTCTTCAGAAGTGATCTGAGGGCAACGCGTGCGGGGGATTCGAAAACGCCTTGATGATACGCATAGTGGAAAAGGATGATGACGGCTAATTGTTATTTTTTAGGTTTGACCCCGTTTCTCTGAGGTTTGACCCCGTTTCTCTGAAGGTTTGACCCCGTTTCTCTGAGGAGCGCGAGCCGCTGGAGGTTCTGGCGTCGGAGTTCATGGAGCGAATCCGCGCCGGCGAATCGCCGGGTGTGACCGAATACGAGCGCGCCCATCCACAGCTGGCCAGCGAGATCCGGGGGCTGTTTCCGACCATTCTGGCCGCCGAACGGATGAAATTGTCCAGCGGCGTCCGACGCCGGCAGGCGAAGCCCACGACCACCCGGCAGGCGACGGACGCGCCGACAGCGCTGGGGGCGACCCGGCCGATGCCCCCGGCTCCGACCGGCAGCCGGCACCCGGAACGGGTGGGGAAGTACGTCCTGCAGAAATCACTCGGCGAGGGCGTAGCGGGCACGGTCTGGCTTGCAGAGCATCCCGATCTGGGCATTCCGGTGGCGGTGAAGGTGCTGCACCCCGACCTGGTGGCGCGCAGCGACGATCATTTGCAGCGTTTCATGCGCGAGCCCCGGACTGCGGCGCGGATCAACAGCCCCCACGTGGTGCGGGTCTACGACGCCGGCTGCGATGACGGCCACTATTACCTGGTCATGGAGTACATCGACGGCGGCAGCGTCGGCGACCTGCTGCGCCAGGCGGGAGGGCGCGTGACCGTTTCCCGCGGCCTCGAGATCACCGAAGCAATGGCGCGGGCTCGCCGACCGGCCGGCAGCGCCGCCGACGCCGCCCGTTGAAGAGCCGCCGCCGGCGCTGCGACAGGCTATTCGAGATTCAGCGAAGTCTTCCTGAGCGCTGGCACAACAATCAACACTCCAGAGCCACATCCTACGGCTATTGCCGCAGTCACACAAACCGCAAGCCGCGGACAAATTCGTTCGTCTCCAAATCCAGGTCGGCGGCGGCGGCAATACGCCGACCGCCGATGCGCAGATTCTCGAAGCTCACGTCGTCGATACGGTGGTCGGCGTCGTGACCGAGAAGTCGCGACGGCCACCGCACGGGGCCTTCCGCCACGATGTTGCGGAACGTCAATCCCCGAAAGCGGCCCCACTCCCCCTCCTGTATCGACCACGGATTTCGTTTCATGCGCACGTCGATGAACCGCGCCAGCGGCCCTTCGATGCGAATGTCCTCAAAACGCAGGTCGTAAATGTGGCCGACACCGCCGTGCCAGGCCCGGAAGACCGAGGGCGTCCACTCGTTCAGTATTCCGGTGTTGTGCGGCTGATGGTGAATGACATCGCAGTCGCGGACCACCGAGCCGCCGTAGTCCTGCATGGCGTTCCAGGAGAGCATGAACGGGGCACCCTTGTCGCACCACAGGGTGCAGCGCGTAATGTGCGTATCGCTGACGAACGGCTTGAAGACGTCGTCACTGACCCGCAGAAAGCAATCGTCGATGCGGGCGCCGGAGCCGGAGCTGATACCGTCGGTATTGAAGTACCAGGCGATGACTTTCACATCGGTGTAGCGGCAGCGCCGTCCCTGGGTGACCAGCACGTAGAAGGGGGCATCGACGAAGGTGGCGCCGGAGATCTCGATCTCGTTGCCTTTCAGCCGCACCAGGTCGATGCGCTCCGGGCTGCGCTCCTGCTGATGGCCGGGCCATTTATAAGCGCGTCCCGAGAGCACGCCCCGTCCGCAGATTCGGGTACCGTCGCCGCCGCCCGCAAAGGTGCCCTTCACGAACGCCCCGGGGGCCAGGTAATACGTGGTTTCGGGCGCCAGCCGGTAGGCCCGCCCCACCTCGTGCACGCCGGGACCGAACCAGACCACGGCGGGGTCGTTGCGATCGGGCACGTCGCTTTCGGGCGCGTTGCCAAACAGAAAAAGCACATGCTCGGTGTCGCCGTCGCACTCCACCGACAGCTTGGCCGGCTGGTCGAACTCGACGACGATCTCGTCACCTGCAATCCGGGCCTCGATCCCCTTCGCCACCGGACGCACCACCACCTCGGACACCGGTCGGTCCAGGCGCCGGATCCGTACCCGGCACGGCCCGCGCAGATCGAAGCTGGTCCACGACGCCGTCTGCCCTGCCACCAGCCCCGACGCCGCGGGGCCGGTCGTCTGATAGGTAAACGAATCCTGCTCGTCCACACGCACCGCAAAATGGTCGGAGCACGCGATACCGTTCGGAACTGGGTAAGTCGCAGCATTCATGGCGGAATCCTCTTGAGGGCAGCTTCGGCAAGGCCACATCCTGTACACTGAACCCACCGATGCTGCTAATTATTAATAAGAAATAGTACCATATGCTCGGTAGGTAGCTTATGCTCCCTCCGTTTTCTGCTTCCTATGTAGCATGCTCCTTTCTATCTTTCAAGAGATTGTCCAGCCTGTTGGCCATGCTTCGTTCGAAGGCTGGGTTGCGTTGTCTGAACTTCTCGATCAGCCGTTGGTATTCTTCCACCAGCCGGATACTCATATTCACGGCGAAGGCAATCTCGCCGCTTTGCAGTCCCTTCTTGCGGCAAAGCACCACCTGTTTGAAAGCCACGATGTACCGAGTTCCGGGTCACGGAGTGGCTGATTTACCACAGCAGTTCTTAAACTTCTTTCCGCTAACCTGGATTATTCGTGAAAATCACGAATAATCCACTTTCGCCTTTGGCGAAAGCCGTGATGTTCGTGGCTTTGCCACGAACAAACGGGGTTAGCCACGTTTGCGAGCCGGAACCACCGTCGATTTCTGAAAATGTTAGATGTTGAGCCCTGCCCCCTATCTTGGTACCTGTTTTGGATATGAATGGATTTATGAAGACAATTCAGGAACCGGGCCGTGAGATACCCGTTGCCTGCGAAGCCGACGTGGTCGTTTGCGGGGGCGGCCCTGCAGGTGTCGGAGCGGCGCTTGCCGTCAAAAACGGGGTTGAAGCTCGAAATGCAGACGCGGCATCATTGCGTCAGGAACTGCAAAAGCAAGGCGTTATCCTGTAGCGTCTGAAATTGAATACGGGCATGGTTCATGCCGCTTGCCCGATGCAAGAGAGGATAGCGCCGTGAATGACCGCGTTGATTCCGGAGCAGAAGAATGGGAACTGGCGCAGAACTCATATTCGCCGGCCGATGAGGGCCTGTGGGGAACGCTCCTGACGCTTTCCAACGGCTACTATGGATTCCGCGGGAACCTGGAATTGCCTTCGGCCGGGCGTGAACCCGGGGTGTACCTGGCGGGGGTTTACGATAAGCCTGATGTAAAGGAGCAAACCGAAGCACTCGGGCTGGACCTCCGGAACAAAGCCGTCACTCCGGCATATGCGGTTGCGCCGATATGGAATCTTGTCGAACTGGAGATCAACGGCCTCTGTGTGGATTTCATGAACGCAGAAGTCCCGGTGTTTTCCCGGTCTCTCGATATGAAGAGGGGTCTGCTGACGAGCACATACGAGTTGCGCGATTCAGAAGATCGAACCACCCGGCTCCGCTTCGTTTCGGCGGCGTTGCTGACGCATCGCCGCCTGTGTGTCATGCAGTGCGATGTTGAGCCCCTGGACTACGAGGGGTTGGTCACCCTGCGCTTCTGCTGTGAACAGCCGGACAGGCCGCAGTATATTCCACGCCTGAAAGATTATGTCAGTCACACGAACTACACGGGATTTCGCAGGAGTCCCGACGGCAACGCCGTGGCAATTGCCGGGCAAGTGGAGCAAACCGGCGCCGTGCTGGCCCTGGCATCCCGGACTCATGCGCACGATTCGATTGAATTGCATGTCGAAGAGCGTCCGAAAGGCGTCGCCGAGACTTTTCGCTTCGAGGTGAAACCCGGCGGCAAACGGCAGTTCAGACGTCTTTGCGCCGTCGGCCACGGTCAGGCGGGATGCGATGTGCCGGCGGTTGTACTAAGCGCGTTGACGGAGAGCGCAAAGAACAGAGAACATGGGGGGCAGGTTTCCTTCGGGGAAACAGTCGACAAACTGGTAGAAAACCACACCGCTGCCTGGGAGTTAAAATGGAAGGCGGCGAACTTCGCTTTCAACGGCGACGGGCCGCTGCTTCGCGGGGTTCGATGGAACCTGTTTTCCCTGCGTCAGCTCGGACATTTTCATTCGCCGGACTATTCCATAAGTGCTACGGGACTGCACGGGCAGGGGTACTTCGGCCATGTCTTCTGGGATACCGACATATACATGCTTCCTGTCTACATCCTGACCGCCCCGGAGACGGCAAGGGATCTGCTCTTGTACCGTTATGAGAGGCTCGACGCCGCGCGGACCGTGGCGCGCGAGCACGGCTTCAAAGGCGCCAAGTTCCCCTGGACGAGCACGCGGGATGGACGCGATGTCTGTCCGCCGGACTGGGAACGTTGCGGCAGGCGCCAGATTCACATTTCCGGGGACATTGCTTACGCGTTTCACAACTACCGGGAATGGACAGCGGACGAAGAATTCTACATGAGATACGGAGTGGAGGTCGTCGTTGAGACCGCGCGGTTCTTCCTGTCGCGCACAGTTGAAGGAGAAGACGGTCTGCTCCATATCATGGATGTGATTGGTCCCGACGAGTACAATATTCACGCCGACGACAATGCCTACACGAACTTTCTGGCGCGCTGGAACCTGCGGCAGGCCGTCTCTTCAATGGATGAACTGCGCTCAACCCGGCCCGACGCCTATCGCGACCTTGCCCGGCGGATCGGATGGTCTGAGGGCGAGCGCGAGACGCTCGACGATGCTGAAAAGCGCATTGCGTTTCCGCGGGTACGTAACGGTGTGATTGAGCAATACGCCGGATTCTTTGATCTTAAAGACCCGGGCGAGATCAAGCGCGACGAGAACAATATGCCGGTTGAGCGGCTTCACTCCTACAACAGGGGTTACCAGATTCTCAAGCAGGCGGATGCAGTAATGACTTTCTTTCTGTTCCCGGACGCGTTTCCCGAACGCGAGCAGAAAAGGACCTTCGAATACTACGAAAGGCGCAACACGTTCGCGTCTTCCCTCAGCGCCTCGGTTTCATGTATTGCGGGACTGCGGCTGGGACTGCATGAGCATGCATACAGCTACTTTCGCCTCACCAATCTGCTCGAGATCCAGAACCTGCATTTCGACAGGAATACAAACGAAGGCATTCATGCCGCCTGTGCCGGCGGGGCGTGTCTTTCTGCATTCCTCGGGTACGGCGGATTGCGTCTGCAGGATGGAGCGCTGTCCATTCTGCCGACGCTTCCACAGCAATGGACGGATATGCAGTTCCATTTTCAATTCCGTGGCCGACGCGTCGAAGTGGAGGCGGACGGGACCGGAACCACGGTTTATGTCGACGGCTCACCGCATCAAGGGCTGCTTGCGTGAGGCAGGGCGGGCTCCTTAATAACCACACCTCTTTCCGGGGTTTGACAGGGCCGCGGGTTTGCCGTACTTTGAACGGACTGCATTCTTAGCCTGACCTATTCATCAACTCTCGGAGTTGATGAATAGGTCAGGCTGGCGCAACAAGTTGCGCCAGAGACGTGATGCGAGCCGCTTTTGCGGCTCGCAAACGTGGCTAACCCCGTTTGTTCGCGGCAAAGCCACGAACATCACGGCTTTCGCCAAAGGCGAAAGTGGATTATTCGTGATTTTCACGAATAATCCAGGTTAGAAAGGCGGTAACAGTCATGAAACAAAACACACAGCATCCCAAGGTGGCGGTAGTGGGCGCCGGAAGCCTGTTTTTCGGCAGGCAGTCCATATGGCAGATGGTCCATTCTCCACACCTCAACACGGGCACGCTGGCCCTGGTCGACACGGACGAAGAACGCATGCGGAAAATGGCCCGGCTCGCGGAGCTGGTAATAGCCGAAACGGGAGTCTCACTCAAACTCGAGGCCTCCACGGACAGGAAAGAGGTCCTCGCCGACGCCGATTTCGTGGTCCTGAGTTTCGCCGATCGTTCGGTAAAGTTCCGGGGAATCGACTGCGAGTGCTCGCTCCGCTACGGGATACGCATGTGTTCCGGCGATACCATCGGACCGGGCGGTATTTTCCGCACCCTTCGCGAGTTTCCCGTGATTCTCGAATGTTGTGAAGACGTGCGGCGCCTCTGCCCGGACGCGTGGGTCATAAACTACATTAATCCGACCGCTGCCAACGGAACAGGGCTCCGTAAATACGCCCCGGACATAAAAAGCTTCGCCCTGTGCGACAGCCTGCACATGCCGCACGTAAAGAGGAACTACGCGCTGAGAGCGGGCATAATCGAAAAGCCGGAGGACTACACCCCGGACACGGACAGCCGGTTCGACATGCGGATCGCCGGTGTGAACCATTTTACATGGCTTCTGAAAGCCGAGTACGACGGCAGGGACGTAATGCCCGCGATTGCAGAAGACATTCGCGAAAAGGCGGTTACCGAGACCGACGGAGGCGACACCGGGGCCAAGGCGCTGTTCAACAACTCGGTGGGTTATCAGCTTTACGAGGTATTCGGCGTGGTGCCAGTGTGTGTCGGGCACACCAAGGAATACTTACGCTACTGGCAGGGATACGGCCGCAACCCCGAAACGGTTCCGCCTCTTTCCATCTGGGAAACGGGACCGCGCTACGAGCGGCACGACGCCATGTGGAAACAGGTTGACGATTTTATTTCGGAAAAAACACCGATTTCCGGCTACATGGAAACTTTCGGGCCCGATCACGCCACCGACATTGTAGAGACAATGGTTTCCGGGACCGGAGGGCCTTACTACATAAACACGATGAACGGAAGCGCGGTTTCCAACATGCCGGAGGACGCATTCCTCGAGCTTTGCTGTGATATTGACATGGACGGACCCAGGCCGCTGGCCGTTGGAGAAATGCCCGTCGGGCTTCGCGGCCTGCAGCAGCAGGTGCTGGACACGCACATTCTCTCCGCGGACGCGGCCGTAACCTGCGACCGCTCGATACTGCGCCGGGCCATGCTGACCGACCCCCTTACCAACTCCATAGCCGACACCGACGCGCTCATATCCGACCTGCTTGAAGCCGAGAAGGAAGTTCTGCCGGAGGGCTGGGTTGCGGGAGGCGCACGTCAAGGCGCGTGACGGCGCCGGTTCGTCGGAAAAGTTCGCGTGACAGTTCCGCGGACAGGGCGGTACCGGAGATTGTTTTCTCCTTCCCCGAGGAAAGAGATACCGCAATCTGCCCTTCCCCCCCGCGGCGGTAGACGACCGGAACCTGGCAGAGGGTAAAGGCCAGCGCTCCGTCCGGAAGCTCCAGCGTCCGTTCCGCGCCGGAAACGTCGACATAAGTAAAAACCGCCGGCCCGGGCAGGAATTCGCCGGGGTCAAGCAATCCGGGATTGAAGCGGACACTGCCGTTTTCGACCATTACACCAAGCTCGCCCCAACGGGCCAGGATTTCCTCCTTTACCTGGCCGGTCATGCCCGGCTGTCTTGCCGCGCCGTCCGCGGGCGTATGAGAATAGGCGTCCAGCACAAAGGCGCCCCATTCCGATGGTCCCTTTCTGTATCCGAGCCCCGCCTGAATGTCGCGGAAGGATTCACTCAGGCCGCGGCGCGTTTCCTCCGAAGCTTTCCCGGAAACAGCCAGAAGAAAATTCTCCTGGGCGGCAAGCAATAGCTTGCCGATCATGTGCCAGTAGATACAGCCGTTACCCTCGTAGGCGAACATCGTCCCGGAACGCCCGGTAAAGGATTTGTGACTGAAGACGGCTTCGTATATGTCCAGTACGCGCCCTCGTTCTCTTTCCGTGTCATCGCGCCAGTCATCCCTGCGGGCGAGTTCGTCCAGCGCCTTTTCCACCGCGTCCGCGTTTATCATTTCCGGCCCGAACCGTATTCGCGATTCGGTGTCCATGAGTACCACGGCCGGTACGCCGCGGGGCGCGCCGTCTTCCAGCAGGCGCCCCGGCAGGCGGCTGCCCCCGATTCTTTCCGGAGGAATGATATTTTTATCCAGAAAACGGGGAAGGTCTTTCGGCGGATACAGAATATAGCTTTGCCGCCGCGGGTCGTAGAGTTCGCTGGCCCGCAGGCTTCTCAGCACCTCCAGCGCCTCTTCCGGCGACAGCACGCCGCTTGTAAGCACGGCTACCTGCCCTTCCGTCATGAGGAAAAGGCGCGACACCGACGCTTCGTCCGCCGCCAGATGGAGAAGGTTGTAGGTATGGTACAGGCCGTCGTCCCGCCGGTTGGCCCTCACGGTGCGGTGGGCCGTTTCCCGCGCCGCTTCGAGAAAGTCAACGACGGCGCTCCTCTCCAGTTTCTGTTTTTCACCGGGGGTATTGTTATAAACGGTTTTTCTGTACTTGGAAAACGCCCGTCCGACGCGGTCCATAAACTTCCGGCGCCCTTTATCGCCGAGGGCGCCGGTATCCTGCAAATCCGCCAGCTCCTTTACGGCGGAGCCGACCTCGCGAAACCACTTTATTACTTCGCCGGATATCGCAACGCGGTCGAAATCCGCTTTCCCGAAGAGATCTACCAGGAAATCCAGGTGCCTGTGAAGGTAACACACCGTTACCACGGACATTCCGTTGCCGACGAGGGCGTTGTTGGCGTCGTTCCATTCCGGCCTGACCGTGTTGAGCCAGATGCCGCCCTCCGGCACCAGGTTTGAAAACTTGGCCAGCACCGGTACAAGGAGCTTCTCCGCCAGGTTCACGCGTAAAATCTCGTCCCCGGAGTGCACAAGTTTTCCGTCGGCGCCCGTCCTGACACAGCGCTCCCCGGCCGCTGCCGCCCGTTGCCGGTTGAGCGTTATCGTGTTTCTCGAATCCCGCAGGATGTCTTCATACGGGGCGATGTCGTAGGGAACGTCCGCGTAGCAGAAAATTTCCTCCCCCAGATACTTTTCAAGCAGTCCCGGATGGTGTTCGCGCGAAAGTTCCAGCAGTTTCAGGAGATAGACTACCTGGTGGTCGCCCCAGTACCCCACCGAACTCCACGGGTCCCCGGGGTCCGCTGCCTCCCACTCAAAACTGTCACGCGTGAGACGGAAAGGGTTGAACCCGTCCATGGTGGAAGCGTTGACAAACCTGGCGATCATCGACTCGATGATTTCCGGATAACTCCTCGCGAGCGCTTCCCAGTTCTGAAAAATGTCCCGCCAGTTGCCCTCGTAGTCCAGGCGCGGGGAACCGTCTTCCTCGCGCGTGCGAATATCAAAATGATTCCACGGCCTTGAAGGATCTCCGTGCCGTCGGGCAAACGTGAGCGGCAGGTATTCCCCGGCCAGACGCGTGAAATCGGGATCTCCGGCGGCTTCGGCGGCGGCCCGCAGATCTTCGATACCGGTTTTTTCTCCCATCCCGTCGATGATTGCGGAGTTCCGAACGGCCGCCGGGCGGTTTTTCGCCAGCGCGTACGCCCTGAAATCCTCAACCGGGAAAACGTATCCCCCGGGAAGGGCGCCGCCCCGGCCGCAGTTGAAGAGAACGTTCATCCGGTGCCGGGCGGCCGCCATGGCGTCGGCGCCGTGCTGTAGGCAATCGGCGCCGGCCAGGAGATGGAGCAATTGTTTTTCTCCTTGTTTTATATCTTCCGTCAATTGCTTCAGGCATTCGTCTTCAGACGCCAGGCGCCCGCGGAGTTTGGCCGCAGAGTTCTGACTCCGGTCGGAGTCCAGCACGATAACCCATTCCTTCGCGCCGGTACCTTCAAGCCTGAAACCGGAAACCGCCAGGTACGCCCCCTTCACTCCCCCGGTATCTTTCTCGGTAACCGGTTCATCCCCTGCAAGAAATGCGTCCACCTGTCTTTCGCTGAGAAGTATGCGCCGAGAAGGCAGGCCTGCCTGCCAAGCCGTGTGCGCCCTGAGGGACTCTGCCGCTTCAGCGCGGTCGGTGATCACCGAACTCAGGGTAAACAGGGCAAGGCCCGTGGACTCGTCGAGTTCGTTTCGCGTATAGGCATCGGCAAGACAGCTCTTGGACTGCTGGATGCCGACGGGTATTCCGCTGGGAAGAATCCGGCGCAGACCGTCAAGCAGGCGGATATCCGCCGCCGTCTCCCGGAGGTTTTTCAGGGCCGCTCGGCGAACCCAGCCGAAGTCCTCCGAAGGCGCCCATTCGTAAGAAAACACCATTCCCAGGGTATGGTTGATTTCCTCGAACCGAATCCGCGCCCCGGACAGACTCTTGGACATGGAGCGTTCAAGTCGCCAGCGTTCACGGCCGCTTTCCGAAAACGGGCGCCACCTGAAGGATTCACCGTTCCTCCCGGCGTCAATAACGGTAAGAGGTCCCGCGGGGCTGTCGTGGAGACGGTCCACCGTTTCGTACGGAAAAAGCGAACCCTCGGGATTGCGGCGTCCCGCGGCGGGCGCTCCCCTGCTGGAAACGTACATCCACAGATCGCAGTTACTTACGAGGGCCGCGAGAAACGGCCTCATGAAATCGTAACCTGAGATGGTGTAGTACTTTCTCCCCTCGTATTCGGTTATGGCTCCTTCGGCCCGCATATCAGGAAACCCCGCCGTTGCCCGCCTACAGCCAGCCCGTCAGTTCGGCCAACAGCCGCGAATAATGAATAAAATCCGGCCAGGAAATATCATACGGCACGCCGTGGTCGCACCCCGGAATGTAGCCGCCGTCCTTTACCACGGGCGCCAGGCGCTCTATTTCCCGCTCGATCGTGCTTCCGCCCCTGGCGATACGGCGTTTGTCCACTCCCTGCCGGTAAGCTATTTTGCGGCCGAACCGCCGGCGGAACTCGTTGATATCGTTTCCCGCCGCGACTTCAATGGGATCGCACACGTTGATTCCAGCCTCGATCCAGATCGGGATCAGCTCCTCGACGTTTCCGTCCGAGTCTTCGTCCACGATCGGCACACCGGCCTGCTTCGCCTCGGAAGCCCAGCGGCTCCAGGCCGGCAGGAGAAACTCCCGCACCATCTTCGGGCTTATCATGCTTTTCCCCTTGTACGCCATATCCTCGTTTATGAAAATGCGGTCCACGATCCCTGCGTCCAGAACGCGTCTCAGCGTCCGGGAAACGAAATCTATCCAGAAATCGATCATGTGCCCGACAAAGCCGGGATCTTCGATAAACAGCATGCAGAGCGGTTCGAACCCGCACCATTCCCGCAGTTGCCAGAAGGGGCCTGAAAACCCCGCAACGGTGATGCAATCCCTTTCCTGCAGTTTCCTGACCCTGTCGTCGAAATCTTCCGGGTAACGCGCCGGATCGTCCGGGTCGTATCTTTTTTTCATTTCCTCGAAATCGGCGTGGTTCTCAACGGGAAACTTATGCCATTTCCTGGTAACAAAATCCTTCGCCTGGCGGATGTAAGTGTAATCGTATTCGTCCGATATTTCCGTTATGTTGCCCATCCAGTCCCTTACTATGTAGTGGCCGTCCTTGTGCTCCAGGACCTTTTCCTCGAAAACCGGGTTCATGCGGAGATTCACGCCGGTGTTGGCCGCGCGGGTTTCCGCCGATTCGCGGTCGATGCCCACGGCTTCGCAAACGTGGTTCATCCAGTGGCCCGTCCGGGGCATGCCTTCGCTGTACCACCGGGCAAGGGTTTTTTCCCTGGGGCCGCCGGGCGAGAAGGGAATCCTGTCGGGCGCGCCGAAGAGCAGTGTTTCGAGGTATCGTTCTCTGGGAGTCATTCCGTGTTCCTTAATCGCCCGCGAAAGCTTCCACCACGGCCGCCGCGTTTTCGACCGGTGTTTCCGGTTGTAAGGGCTTGGCAGGGGCAAGTATGTAGCCGCCCCCCCGGCTCATTTCCGTCTTCAGCTTCCTTGCTTCGAGACGTATTTCTTCGGGAGTCCCCATGGGGATGATGCTCTGCGAACCCAGGCACCCCCAGAAGGTGATCTTATCGCCCCATTTCTTTTTCAGTTCATAGGAGTTCATGCCCGCCGCTTCCGGCTGAACGCTTTCAAGCACGTCCAGTCCCATCTCTATGATGTCGGGCATGATCTCGGCCACCGACCCACAGCAATGGCTCATGGCGATTTTGCCCCGGGCATGGACGGCTTCGTATATCTTCGCCCATCTCGGCTTGAGAAACCTGCGCCAGCGGTCGGGGCCCAGGATAACGCCTCTCTGCTCTCCCCAGTCGTCTCCGAACAGGATTCCGTCAACGGGAAGGTCCGCGGTATATTCCACGAAAGCCAGGTAAAGGTTCATCAGCCTGTCCAGCAGTTCCTCGTAGAAATCGGGATCGGTTATGGCGTCCATCAGGGCGTTCTCGAATCCCCGGATGTTCCAGCTTCGTTCGAACAGTCCCCATCCCAGGTTGCCTATAATGAAACAGTCAGAGCGCTCTTCGCAGGTTCGTTCCGCTTTCTTCTTTTCTTCCGGGCGGAAGAACGACTCCGCGGGCGGCAGGTCATAACCTTCAAAAGACGGACCCGGAAGCGGCGGCTTCTCCAGGTGCCACGGGCGCATGTCGATGCGCCATATTCCGCCGTACCCGTCCTTCGCGTGAGTGTCGTCCACGACCTCCCTGGGGTCCGTGTCCACAGCCGAAACGCCGACGATGTAATCTTTCAACCGCCCCCGCCATTCCGCCGTACCGTAGTACTCGTCCAGTTTCGCGCGGACGGTATCCTCCATGGGAAGGGTATAGGGCACCTCCGGGGTTTCCCGGTGCCGGATCTGTTCGAAAACGATTTCTCGAGGCGTCATTCCGCGCGGCTTCGCCGCTTACTCCGATTGCACGTAGTCCGGCATACGAATGCGGACCTGTTCGGCGAGTTCCTCGTCTGAAATAGCCGTAGTACGTCCCTCTTTCTCGTACTGGTCCATGACCCACCGGGCGACTTTGTGGACTTTTATCTTGGACAGGCGCTCCTTGCCCTTGAGCCCGAGAAAATCGTTGACCCACATGGCCACACCGTCCACTCCGGACTTGTCGGTAATGGCGACCCGCGGCGGCCTGTTGAGAAGCGTCGTGGTGTCGAATATGTTGTAGATCCGTTCGTCCCTTTTCAGGCCGTCGGCGTGGATACCCGCCCGGGTCGTGGTGCAGTATTCCCCGACGAACGGGTAGTTCGGCGAAATATCCAGGCCTATTTCGTTACGGAAATACTCCGCGATTTCGGTAATGACGGGCAGATTCACTCCGCAGGTTTCTCCCTTGAGGCCGGCGTATTCTATAACCGCCCCCTCCAGGGGAGGATTCCCCGTGCGTTCTCCGAGGCCCAGCAGGGACGTATTGGCCGCGTCAGCGCCGTAGAGCCAGCCTGTTACGGCGTTAATGTGCACTTTATGAAAGTCATTGTGACCGTGCCATTCCAGCCGTTCGGGAGGCACGCCCGCGTCGTTGATCATGCGATGAATCAGCTTGGGAATACTGCGCGGAAGCGCCGCGGCGGGATAGGTGATTCCGTAGCCCATCGTATCGCAGAGCCGTATCTTGATTTTCAGTTCTTCCGGAAGCTGTTCGGAAATCTCCATGAGTTTTCTCACGAACGGCAGTACGAAACCGTCAATGTCCGCCCGCGTGACGTCCTCAAGGTGACACCGCGGCCTGACTCCCGCCTCCGCGGCGGCTTCAACAACCCTGACGTAGTCGTCATAGGCCTTTGCCCGGTCCTTACGCATTTTATGGAAAATGTGGTAGTCGGAGCACGAGGTCAGCATGCCCGTTTCCTTCAGCTCCAGCTCCCGCACCCTTCTGAAATCACCCTCGTCGGCGCGGATCCAGCCGGTTATTTCCGGATAGCGAAGACCGAGAGCGCGGCATTTCTTAATCGCCTCGCGGTCTTTCTTTGTATAGAGGAAAAACTCCGACTGGCGCACGACTCCGTTGGGTCCGCCGAGCCGGGAGAGCATTTCGTATATGGATACTATCTGTTCGACCGAGTAGGGAGGACGCGCCTGCTGGCCGTCGCGGAAAGTCGTGTCCGTAACGTGAATATCCGCCTTCAGCACGCGGCGCGGGTCGAACCTGACCGTCTTTCCGTCGATTTCCTCGGATATTTCGCCCTCAAAGACTATTCGAGGCACCTCGGTGTACGGGAAAATATCGTCCACCAGGTTGGGTTCGGTAACTTCACGAAGTCCGAATCTGTCGCTGTCGTTCATCTGCATTGTCCTCCCGGAACGTGTTGATTTCTTGCAAAGGGCGACAATAGGCTGTACAAAGCTTTCTTGTCAAGTACGGCCCCGGAAGAATTGGTGCGTTATGTCCGAACATTGTCAGATCCCCCGCGCCGTCGAAAAGATAATGGCCTCCAGCCATTGTTCGGTGGCTTACATCGGCGGTTCCCTCACCGTGGGCGTCGGCGCCAGCGACGTTTCGCGCACTTCGTGGCGCGCCCTGTTCAAGGGCTGGCTTTACCGTGAATATCATCCCAGGTACCACTGCCAGGTAAGCGAAATCATGGGCGCTATCGGCGCGTCCGAATCCTATGTAACCGCTTTTACTCTCAACCGCAACGTAATGCCCGCGAATCCCGACCTGGCGCTGATCGAGTTCTGCGTGAACGACCGCGGCGTTCCCGATTCGGACCTGGTCATCAAGGGCATGGAGGGCATGACGCGCGCACTGCTTTCCTCCAGAAACGGATGCGACGTGATTATAATCGGAACCGGGGACCGCGACCGCGCCGTTGATCATACTCTTCATAGAAGGGTCGCGGAGCATTACGATGTTCCATTTGTGGACATGCAGAGCTACATCTACGACCACATCGGGCCCCGGGGAGAATCATGGGACGACGTTTCCATCCCCTTCGTTGAAAATGACGTCTGTCACATGAACGATTACGGAAATTTCCTTTGCTTTGAAGCATTGAAGAAGTGCTTCGAGGAACAGGCGGAGCTGTTCAAAGACGGCAGGCGTCCCGGGCGCGGCGCCCCCGTGCCCGAACCCATTGTGTCGGACGAACTGCAGTTCACCAGGCTTGTCAACCCGGCGAGGCGCTCAAAGGAAATAGTCCTGGAGGGCGACTGGCGCAAAAAACCCGACGAATTCGTTCCGTGGTATTTCGACGACCTGATGGCCGGCGCGCCGGGAGCCGGTCTCACGTTTGAATTCGAAGGAACCGCGGCGGCGGTCTTCGGCCTCATGTACAACAACGGCCTTAAGCTCGAGGCCGAACTCGACGGGAAACCGGTTTCGGGCGCTTACCTTCGCCACACGATCGAATTCGGGAAAGGGCTGGTCCTTGGCCACGGTCTTCCCGCCGGCCGCCACACCGTCAGGCTCACGGTATCCAGGCCGAGTAAACGCCACAATAAGCTCGAAAACCCCACGGCTGAAGTGGCCTACCTCGGCGTAGCCGGACCTCCGGGTTAAGAAAACACTATTGGTTATGAAACGCAAAAGCAGAATTCCGCTTCGGCCTTTGTGCGCGGTTTTCCTGGCGGGTATCTGCGCTGCCGGATGTGCGGCCACGCCGCCTGTCTACGAATCCAGGTTCGAGACCGATCCCTTTGAGTCCGGCTGGGAGTGGAAGGAAGCATCGTGGAGCAGGCGCAGGCCAGCCCGGGGTTCGGCCCGCTGGGTTGAATCCCCGGATAATCGCGGCAATCACTGCCTGGAGGTAACATCCGGTACGTGGCGAAGCCCCGCGATTCCCGTTACCAACCGCGAACTGTACCGTCTCACCTTCCGGTCGACCGCCGCCGGACACGGCCACTGGGGAGCGGCGTGGTACGAGGAAAAGGCCGAAGACGAACTGTCCGGATCGGTATACTCGCGCGTCCATACCACACGAAATTGGAAGAGCACCGAGACGGTTGTGACTCCCACCAGGCACACCGGTTACTGCCGGATTTCCTTTCACCCCTTCCGCTCGGAGATTCTCGTGGACGACGTCACTTTCACACCCGTCAGGCGCGAGGAGGCAATCCGGATAATGGACCGCATTTACTCCGACGCCCCCGCCCTGGAAGCCAAGCCGCCCGAAGACCGGTGGCAGTACCTGCCGGGCGCGCGCCGGCGCCTGGAAAACGGCAGAGAACTCCGCCTCGTCGTTATGGGGGACAGTCTCGCGAACGATCTGGCCAGTTCCTGTTTTCACCTGCTCGTCGAAAAGAACTGGCCCGGTTCGAAGGTGGCCCTGTACAAGGAAGTGCAGGGCGGAGGTCGTCCTCATCACTTTCTCAACCGGGAAACCCTGGACAACATGCTTCGCGAATGCCGGCCCCACCTGGTGATGTTCGGAGGCGTCAGCACTTCGCGCCGCGATATTTTCCGCCTTCGCATGATCGCAAATTACGTGAGAGTCCAGTCGGAAACGGAGTTCGCCGCCTTCACGGGAACTTTCCTTGAGTCCCGTTACTGGGACGACCCCGATAAGAGAATCATCAAAAAGCGGGCGGCCTATCGAAAAGAACTGAAAGAGGCCGGCAGCCGGGACGGGTTTGCGGTATTCGATACCGGCGGTGTATGGGACAGTTACCTTACCGCGTGCGGAAAAAAGCCTGAGTATTTTCAGCGCGACGGCATTCACGCCAATGACCGCGGCAAACAGGTATTCGGCAGGATAATGACCCTGTTTCTGTCGCCCTGAAAATTGAAGCGGCATTGAGGCCTTTCTGTCATGACTTCAAAAAAGCGGGATCTTTGGGAACTGCGTGAAGACGGATTCAGCCCGTCGGTTTCGCGGGCGTGGGAGGGGCTGTTTACCCTGGGAAGCGGTTATCTTCACACGCGCGGCTCCCTTGAAGAGGGGCTGACCGACGCCGCGCAGAATTCCGGGCCGCTTCGTATGCCCGCTAACGTCACGATAGAGCCTCCGCCCGAAACTCCCGCCAAATGGGGCACCTACGTGCCGGGTATCTTCGCGCCGCATCCAACGCTCAAGGACGAGATGGTGAACCTCCCATGGTTCCTTGAACTCGTCCCTTCGGTAAACGGCGAGAAGCTGGACATGATACGTTCAACCGTCGAGGAACATTCCCGCTCGCTCGACATGCACAACGCCGTGCTTCGGCGAAGGCTTAGATGGAAAACGGCGGCGGGCGCGGTATTGACGCTCGAGTACGAACGCTTCATAAGCGCCGAGGTCCCTTCCCTTTCCGTTCAACGGCTTGTCCTGAACTCCGACAGAAATACAACGGTTCATCTCCGCGCGGGCATCGACGCGGACATAAGAACAAACGGGTTCGATCATTACTCGTTTGTGAATTTTGAACGGGCGCTGGACAACACGGTGCTCTGCCGTGTCGCCACCAACGGCGGGGATGACGTAACGACGGCCTGCAGCATGTCCGGTCCCCTTGGCTGGTCTTTCGAGCAGGGCCCGCGAAGCGCCCGTCTCGCGGCTTCTTTTAAGCTGAAAAAGAAATCGGAATTCGTCGTTGAAAAACTCTCCGCGGTTTCCACTTCCAGGGACCGCTCATCCAGCGATGCTCTTTCGGTCCTGGAAGAGCACGGCGCACGCACATGGGAGGACCTCCTCGACGCTCATGCGGCCAAATGGCGCGCCAGGTGGCGCTCGGCCGAAGTCGAAATCGATACGGACGAAGAAGTTCAGCAAGCTCTGCGGCTGTCCCTTTACCACCTGCTCCGGTCGCATCCGGACGACGAAAGGGTGGCAATAGACGCCAAGGGATACGCCGGCGAAGGTTACTACGGACGTTTCTTCTGGGACACCGAAATGTACCTTCTGCCGTTTTATATCTACACCGATCCTCCCCGGGCGAGGAAGCTCTGCGATTTCCGTCTGCTGACGCTCAAAGGCGCTAAGGCCAACGCACGCGCCTACGGTTACTCCGGAGCGCGTTACGCCTGGGAGTCCAACGCACGCGGAGAGGAATCCTGCGCCGCCTGGCAATACGCCGACCACGAAGTTCACGTTACCGCGGACGTCGTTTACGGGCTCGGGCACTACGCTTCGGCGGCGGAGGCCGGCTACCTTCGAGGCCCGGCGGCGGAGACGGTGCTTGAAACGGCGCGTTACTGGATGGAAAGAATAGATTACGACGCCCAAGGGCGCCCGGAACTGCTCGGTGTAATGGGCCCGGATGAATATACGCCGATCTGCAACAACAGCGCCTATACGAATTATCTTGTCGCCCGCAACCTCGCCCTTGCAGGGGAGGTGGGGCCGGAAGCGGGCGCGCTCACCGAAGAATGCTCTCGTTTCCGGCGCGTCGCGGAGGCACTGCCGATCCCGCGAAAAGGCGACCTCGTTCTGCAGTGCGACGGTTTCACGAAACTGGCGGACCCGCGTTTCGAAGAGTTCTGGCGCGACAGGACAAAGGGCTTCGGCGCAAACGTGTTGCAGGAACGCATGTATCGTTCAAAATGCCTGAAGCAGGCCGACGTAATACTTCTCCAGGTTCTTTACCCGGGTGAGTTTACGGACGCGGAATGCCGCGCGGCGTGGGATTACTATCTGCCGCTGACGACTCACGATTCCTCTCTTTCCGTCGGTGTTCACGCCATCATGGCAGCCCGCCTGGGCATGGCGGGCAAATCGTGGGAATTTTTCAAGCAGGGCCTGTTCAAGGACCTGGATATTGGAAGCGGCGCCGCTTCCGAAGGGATCCACATCGCGGGGTGCGGGTGCAGTTGGATGGTCGCGGTGTTCGGTTTCGGCGGACTCAGAACCGCGGAACAGTGCAAAAGCCTTACTCTCAATCCCGCGCTTCCGCCCGGGGTCGGGCGTCTTGCCTTTCCCCTGCTATGGAAGGGTGTTCCGGTCCGGGTTGAAATCTTCCGGGACAACTGCCGCGTTACGAACAACGGACAGGAGCCGCTTGAAGCCATTGTCGCGGGCAAACAGCTCGTCGTTGATCCGGGAAAGACGGAAGAAGTGAAGCTGAAGCACATGCAGGAGGGAACAGATGGGAATTAAGGCGGTTATTTTTGACCTCGACGGCGTCATTGTGGCCACGGACGAATACCACTACCTCGCGTGGCAGAGACTGGCCGACGAAGAGGGCATCGAGTTCAACCGGGTTATTAACAACCGGCTTCGCGGCGTAAGCCGCCGGCGTTCCCTCGAAATCCTTCTTGAAAAGGCCGGGCGCGATTACACCGAAGAAGAAAAACGGGAAATGGCCCAACGGAAAAACGGCTACTACCGCGAGTTTCTCAAAACGAAGCTCACGCCCGACGCCGTTCTTCCCGGAGTGCATGAGTTCCTGAAAGACCTCCGGGACCGGGGCGTCAAAACCGCCGTCGCGTCGGCCAGCCGGAACACTCCCCTTATCATGGAACGCATCGGTATGGCGCATTCGTTTGACGCCGTGGCCGACGGCAACGATATCACGCACAGCAAACCGGACCCGGAGGTTTTCCTCCTCGCCGCCCGCCGGCTGGGCACGGCGCCAGCCGACTGCCTCGTGGTGGAAGACGCCGAGGCCGGAGTTGAAGCCGGCCTCACCGGGGGGATGAAGGTGCTTGCAGTGGGATACGCTTCCGACGATACGCGGGCCGACTGCCGCGCGAAGGACATCGCTTCGGTAAACCCGGACGAAGTACTGTAGCCTGACCTATTCATCAACTCTGGGAGTTGATGAATAGGTCACTCTGGCGCAACAGGTTGTGCCAGAGACGTGATGCGAGCCGCTCTTGCGGCTCGCAAACGTGGCTAACCCCGTTTGTTCGTGGCAAAGCCACGAACATCACGGCTTTCGCCAAAGGCGAAAGTGGATTATTCGTGATTTGCACGAATAATCCAGGGTAGATCTCAGCCGGCCTCAACTTCCGGAAGATACGCGCCGTGGTTTCTGAGCTTTTCGCGCAGGGCCGCGGTGTCCACCGCGTGTACGTCGCCGCCGCCGCCCGCCGCCATTGCCGTGGCCGCACCGGCCGCTTCCCCCGTGCAAAGGCACACGGGCATCACCCTGACGCTCCCCTGAACGTCGCGGTCGCACGAAATGCACCTCCCCGCCACTGTCACGTTCTCGATGCCCGCCGGCGTAAGACAGCGGTAGGGTATGCCGTGCGACTCGCCTTTCTTAAGCCCCAAGGGATGATGGCCTTCCTTCTCAGTGCCCGCGTCCGCCTTGGTGTGATGAATGTCTATAAAATAACAGTTCCTGCATATCTCGTCGGGAAAACTGCGCAGTGAGAGAAAATCGTCCAGCTTCAGCACGTAGTCCCCGGTAATACGCCGCGTTTCTCTCGCGCCTATCAGTGTGCCCGTCTGGACCAGGTGCCCGTTGCCGAAAGCACTCGGGAAGAATTCCGCCAGCGCGTCCCGGAAAGCCGCCGCTATCCTGCGGCCCTTTACGAGGGCCGAGCTCACGGTTTCCGGGTCGGTATTGTCGACCTGCCACATGTGTCCGGCGTTGAACCCGACCGTGCCTGGCCCCACAAGAGCGTTACAGGCGTGCCGGTCGGGAATTTCCGGGTATTTGCCCGATTCCACGATCTTGTCCATGATGTGCGGTTTTGGACCGTGCCTGATCGTGCCGCAGTACTCGAAACCGTAGGTATCCACGTTGGCAATGGTGAAACAGAGGCTTACCGGCTGAAGCTCTTCCTTCTCATCGCCCTTCTCGTAATCGGCCCCGGCCCGGGCCGCGAGGTCGCCGTCGCCGGTCGCGTCCACGAACGCCTTCGCGCGGTAAGCCCGGAGCCCGCGCTTGTTCGCGACTATCAGCGTGTCCGCCCTGCCGGGCTTCTCGCTCTCGACTCCCGCCAGGACGGAATTGAAAAGCACTTCGGCGCCGTTCTCGCTCAACAGCTCGTCGTAAAGCCGTTTGAGCAGTTCCGGGTCTATGGGAGTCCAGTCGTAATTATCGGGCGGCACATGGGGCATGCCGGCGATGCATTTCTTCAGGATCTGTTCTCCCATTCCCCCGTATATTATTTTCTCCTTGTCCGTAAACGGGCACCACGCCGGAACCAGTCCCGAAGTGCCCATTCCCCCGAGTGCGCCGGTGGCCTCCACGAGGAGCGTTCGGGCTCCCTCCCGTGCTGCGGCGGCCGCGGCGGTGCATCCCGCCGGTCCCCCGCCGGCCACTATTACGTCGTAAGAATCATCAAGAGGAATCGAGTTCTGCTTGAGCGCGTATTCGTTCACGATCTGCAATCTCCTCCGTTGCCGGGTTCGCTATTTCAATATGCTTTCATTTGTGCCGGAGCCCCAGCTAAGGCTAAGAAGCCAAAGCGGGCTTCGCCCGCAACCCAGAGGTCAAAAATTTCTCCGGCCACTGTATCATGGCCCCTAACATTCGACTAGCCCGTTAAGGGGTAGCCCGCTAAGGAGCCCGCTACGCTAAGGGTCGCTACGCTAAGGGTCAACCCGCTACGCTAAGGGTCAACCCTCAAAATACAAAATAAGACTATTTCAGAAGCTTGTCCAGGCGCCTTTCTATAGCTCCAATACTGCGCGACAAAGCCGCATCTTTCTCTGCGCGCTTTTTTACTGACGCAATCTGGTAACTGACGGTAGCACCTGTTGCCAGGCCAAGCACCTTTGATACCTCGCGTTGTGACAGCCCCGCATACTTGCAAAGCATAATTCCCGCTATGCCGCGCATACTGCAATCCCGCAGACGGGTTTTCAGATCGTTTTCTTGAATTTTCAATACGCGACAGACTTGTTTCAGGACCCGGTCAATCTCGATCCGTCTGCCGACCCGACGAAACGAAGCATCCTCACTATGCTTCATATCGTCTGCCATCTCAGCGTAACAATCGTCCACCCATTCCCTGAACTTGTCGTTTCCTATGCTTCTTGGCGACTTCTGCATTTCCGTAAGAAATTCCTCGTCTTCTTTTTTCAGGCCCTCATCAATAAATTTTGCATAGTTCTCGTGTCGCTTCTCCTTTGTTCCGCTGACCAGTTGAAGCATTGGGGCATAGTCCAGGAAATCGGGTTTTGGGTGCAGATTCGCGTAGCTCCTGTAACTGCTCCATTTGTACGCTTTTAGAATTTTTCGACGCTCACGCAGAGGCTTGTCTTTGACACTTTCGACCTTTACAGGGTTGAGATGGACATACCGACTGAGTTTCAGAAGGTAGTCGTCCCCCGCTACCAGTTTATTCCCGTATCTCCCCTGCGTCACATGACCACAGCGTTTGTATTTGATATTGAAACAGACGGCAAAACCGGTCAGTACAGCATGCATGAACGCACTCAGGTTTGCATGGGGAGTTTCCGCTACAAGGTGGAAATGGTTCGACATGAAACAGTACGCGTACACGCGAACCATATGACTTTCCACACTTTCAGAGAGACGGCGAAGAAGGTATTTGCGGTCTGTGTCGTCAAAAAAGATTGTCTGTCGATTGTTGCCGCGGGCAGTGATGTGGTAGATCGCACCGGGGTACTCAAGTCGAAGTTTCCTGGCCATGCAGGACAGCCTTTTACTTTCGGCCCGCTGCGTCAAGGCTTATTTTGTATTTTGAGGGTTGACCCCTTAGGGGTGGTAAAGAATGAAGACGGCTGGACGATGGTACAGTGCGCCGCCTGCGGCTTCGTGTACCAGGACCCAAGGCCGGACGCGGCTTATCTTCAGGAGCACTACCAGACGTATCTGCCTTCGCAGGAAGAAGACGTCGAAGCATGGGAAACGGCCGGGCACGGTATCTTTTCAAAATCACTTGCGTTGCTTGAAG
>JAWODU010000060.1:0-16991 GCA_046483125.1 Kiritimatiellia bacterium | reverse complement strand
CTTCAAGCAACGCAAGTGATTTTGAAAAGATACCGTGCCCGGCCGTTTCCCATGCTTCGACGTCTTCTTCCTGCGAAGGCAGATACGTCTGGTAGTGCTCCTGAAGATAAGCCGCGTCCGGCCTTGGGTCCTGGTACACGAAGCCGCAGGCGGCGCACTGTACCATCGTCCAGCCGTCTTCATTCTTTACCGGTTCGGCTTCATGACTGCCGCACAGTTCGCATCCTGTCGCGCTTTTCATTTCCGGGATAAAACCAGTTCCCCTTCCGCGGCGATTTCGCCCGCCACTTCCACCTTTGCCTCAATCACGGCCGAACCGCCGAAAGACCGTGTGACCCCGGCGGTAATTCTCATGGTCTCTTCAGGAAATACGGCGCGCCGGAACCTGGCCCGGGATATTTTCGAAAGGTAAAAAACGGCCCTCTCCGGTGTGTCGTCTTCATTTTCCCCGCCGGCGAGTGCGAGACCGGCCGTCTGCGCCATGCTCTCCACGATCAGCACGCCGGGGACCATAGGGTTCCCGGGAAAATGCCCCTTCAGGTACGCTTCATCCTCCCGGACGGTTCTTTCGGCGACGGCTTCCGATTCCCCGATGGAAACCACGCGGTCAACGAACAGGAACGGAGGGCGGTGGGGAAGGAGGTCCGTGACCTTTCTGTTATTCACTGGTTTCGCCGCCACCTGACTGGTTCTCCCTGATGTAATCGACAACCGTCTTGACTGAAACGAGAACTTTCGAGCCTACCGAGGAATCGGGTATGCGCACCCCGAATTCCTTTTCGAGGGCCACCACGAGTTCGAGGGCGTCGACGGAATCGAGCCCCAGTCCGTCCTGGAACAGGCCCGCGTCGTCCGCTATGTCTTCCGGGGCCATTTTGAGGCGCAGGTCCCTTACCAGCATTTGTTTGACTCTATTGTAAGTGTCCCGATCCGCAGTGTCGTTCATGTTCTTCCCTTCCTGTAGTGGCCGCGAATTTTACGTGAGTCCGCCGTCGACAACAAGTGTCTGCCCGGTAATATAGTCGGCCCCGGGCGAAGCGAAAAACAGCACGCTTTCCGCAACGTCTTCGGCCTTACCGAACCTTCCTGCCGGTATGCGGCCCAGTATTTCCTTTTTCATCTCCTCCATATCCCCGGTCATGTCCGTTTCCACGAAGCCCGGCGCCACGGCATTGACCTGTATGCCGTAAGGCGCAAGTTCCGCCGCAAGCGACCTGGTAAAACTTATTACGCCGCCCTTGGCGGCCGAATAACCGGTCTGCCCCGGCACACCTTTGAGCCCGCTGACCGAAGCAAGGTTCACTATCTTTCCCCGCCGCTGGCGGATCATCAGCCTGGACGCCCATTTGCATGTGTTGTAAAGGCCCTTGAGGTTCACCTCCATTACCCGGTCCCAGTCTTCTTCGCCCAGCATCGCTATGAATCCGTCTTTCCTGATGCCGGCGTTATTTACGAGTATGTCCAGGTTGCCGTGTTTTTCGCCGAGTTCATCGATCATCTTTTCGACCGCCTTGCTATCGGAAACATCCGCGCCGCAGGCTTCCGCCTCACACCCGCGCGAGGCGAGTTCCCGGACGAGGCTTTCGGCCTTTTCGCGGCTGGTGTTGTAATTAACAATCACCCGCGCCCCGGCGGCGCAGAAGGACTCGACGATTGCCCGTCCGATACCGCGCGCTCCGCCGGTTACCAGCACCGTCTTGTTGTTAAACTCCACGTTCACGCTCCTTCATTCCCGGTCCGGGCTCCGCCCAGGTAGCCCCACAACGGCCCGTGCCTGTAGTGACGGCGCAGTACTTCGAGCATCTTTCCGGAACTCCTGATGTTCAAACCGGGCGCCACGCAGTGCGGGCTTTTCGCCGCAAAGTCCGACACCTCTTTTAACAGCATATCGGGCGGGACCTCCGGGCTCAAATAAAACTTCGGCTCCAGCAGATCTTCCCCGGGCCCGGTAATACCTTCGGCAAGGGACCTTTTTTCCAGTTCCGTACGCGGATAAATGCGTATTCCGGTCATAACTATAACCGCGGTGCATTCAAGCCGCTGTATATTTTCAAAGGCACGGTGGAGTGTCCCGCGGGTCTCGCCGGGACCGCCGAACATAACGTAATGAGCGCACTTCAAACCCGCCGCCATGCACTCGCGCGACGCCTCGAAAACCTGTTCGACGGTGAAAGACTTGTTGAGGCTTTCCAGGATTTCGGGCGAAAGACCGTCGCTTCCGAACTCCACGTGCCGGCAACCTGCCCGTTTCATCAGCTTCATGAGGCGGCCGGTAACGTGGCCGGGACTGGCGAAACAGCTCCACTGGACACTTAAAGACTTCGCGATTATGCTTTCGCACACGGCTTCGGCGTGGTCCACAGGGCAGTTAAAAACGTCATCCACCATGAAGACATGTTTCAGATTGTAACGTTTTTCCAGCAGTTCCATTTCCCCGGCCACGCTTTCCGGTTCCCGGAGACGGTATTTCCTGCCTTCGATCAGGGGATACGTGCAGTAACTGCATTTGAAGCTGCAGCCCCGTTTTGTCTGAATATTGCCCATTCCTCCCATGCGAAAATATTTGTTGTTCTCTATCAGTTCGCGGGACGTCAACAGATCGGGAATACCGGGGCGCGAAACGGGGTTGGCCTGGAAGCCGTGGGCAGAGCGCCGTACAACGTTGGGCACCCCGGAAAAGTCGCTGTTTCCGGCGGAGACAAGCCCGGCAATTTCGGCAAAAGCCTGCTCGCCCTCTCCCGTCACGCCAAGATCGCAGTCCAGCTCTTCAAGGAGCCTCGCCGGGAACAGCGAGAATGCCGATCCGCCCAGAACTACCGGCGCCTCCGAGTTCCGCCGCAGGGCGGTGACGGCTCTTCGCAGGCCGGGAACATAGGAAACGATTCCCGGAAAACTGAGATTGTCTATGTTTCTTATGGATACACCGATAAGGGAAGGCGGGAACTCCTTCAGCCTGCGCCTTATGTCCGACTCGACGTCATCGCTGAAACACAGATCGAGAATCGAGACCTCCACGCCGCGCGAGAGCAGTACCTCGGCAAGATAGAGAAGGCCTATGGGAGCGACGGGGCAGGGGACTCTTTCTCGGTTGGCGGAAACAAGCAATACTCTCATCAGCCCGCGTGACGGACGAGACCGGAAGCCTTCTGCTTTGCGCGGCTTTCAGTTTCGTACGCCTCCTGCACTCTCCAGCAGGTGGGGTCGCTGGCAAGGTAATCGCCGGTCATGCCGTAAGCGGTACCGCGGCACCCGTAGCATTCACTCTTGAGTTCGCATTGTGAGCAAGGTCCCTTGATGGTGTCGTTTATGCAAACCAGCTCTTTTCTCCGGGAGCTTGAAGCAAGTATGTGGGCCAGCCTGTCCTCCCGGACGTTGCCGATTTTCAGATCTATTCCCACGCACGGCCGGACAAACCCCCGGGAAGTAACCGTACAGCTGTAAAGGTGACGCCGGCACGAAAACGCCGCTATGGGCGGATGAGGCGTCCAGAATAAGCCGTATTCCTGCGCGTCTATGGCGGAAAGCTCCTCGAAAAGGATGCGAATATCCTGCGTGCCCGGGAACAGATCTTCCCGGTCCTTAGCGAGACCCTGCCTGGTGAGGCATTCAACGTAAGGTATATAATTGTTATTTCTGGCCCATCTCCACAGGTCGGGCAGTTCAACCAGGTTCTGCCTGCATACTACCGCCTCGATGCCGAGCACGTGATCGCCGTCGGGATAACCGGCATCAATCAGAAAACCCATGCCCCTCTGACTGGTCGCGTAAGCTCCGGGCACCCCTGACAGCCAGTCGTACACTTCGGGCTTCCTGCTGGTCATCTTTGTCACCACGCCCACGCCGTGATCGTACAGGAAGGCGGCAATGTCCGGATCAATCAGCGTACCGTTGGTGAAAAGGATATGGTCCAGGCCGAGCTTGGAGCTATATTCAACAACCGCGCAGAGTTTCCTGTCCAGGAGCGGCTCCCCGGCTCCGACATAAATGATCTTCCTTGCGCCCAGCGCCTTCGCCTGGCTGATAACATCGTACATCTCCTCGAGGTTGAGTTCGTTCCTGCGGAACAGGTCTCCTCCCGAGTAACAGTAGGCGCACCGCAGGTTACAGCGGCTGGTGAACTCCAGTTCCAGGGAAAGGAGTTTTTCTTCGCGGGCCGCCGCCTCGATATCCTCATCGGAGAAAGCGAGAAAATCCTGCATTCTGTCCGTCAATTGTCTTCTCCTGCAGTATTCCGGTCTCTTAAATCCATGAACATCCGCGGCTTTCTTCTCGTTCCCCCTTCGGTCCGTAAATCGTCCACTTCCCCGGCCGGAAGCATTTCGATCTCGGGCTTTACCCTGGCCGCGGCTTCAACGCCACGCCTGATTTCCTCCGCGAGTTTCCGGCTTTTGCGACGGCAACCCACCTTCAGCACTATCCTGTCGGAAAAGTCGTCCCCGGTAAAAGCCTGAATAATATAATTGGTGACGCCCTTCACGTCCAGAACTGCGTTTTCTATTGCCCCGGGGTATACCTTGGTGCCCTTGAACTTGAGCATTTGCGCCTTTCGGCCCAGGACGGGGCCCAGCCTGGCCGAATTCCGGCCGCAAGGGCATTTTCCGGCCGCCTTGAAGGCCATGTCCCCCGTGCGGTATCTTACCAGGGGCATGCCGGTAACCCCCAGTGTCGTCAGTACCAGTTCACCGACTTCTCCGTCGGGCAGACGGTGGTCGTCTTCGCCGATTATTTCCGAAATTATCAGGTCCGGATGTTCGTGCCCGCCCAGATGCTGAGGGCATTCACAGAAGGAAATCGCGCTTTCACTGTTTCCGTACGTGGAGAAAAGCTCTATATCGCACAAGGTCGAGAGAAGGTTGCCCAGCCTGTTGAGCCTGAAGTCCCTGTCGCGTATGCTGTCGCCCACAAGAAGCGCCTTCTTCAGCGTCAGGTTCCGGGCCACGTCGGGCTCGTTGTTCAGGGCTTCCGCCAGTTTCGCGAGGAAAGTCGGCACAGTCACGATACCGGACGGCCTCAGGTCGCGGATCAGTTCAACCTGTCTTTTCACGTTATGCATGCCGACCCGGATCGCGGCACATCCCAGCTTCACAATACCCGTGTAGTAAGCAATGCCGGCCATGAAAAGGCTGTCCAGGGTTACCGCAATGTGAAACCGGTCTTCCGGCGCCGCCCCGGCGCAGTAAAAACTCCTGGCCTCGTTGAGGGCAAGCCTGTCCAGATCGCTGACGGTAAGCGCGATGTAAACGGGAGCGCCGGTCGTGCCGGTTGTGCTGACAATCTCGGCTATTTCCGCATCGGGCACGCTGAACAGTTCCCTGTTGTGCTCCTGGAGGTCGTTCTTGGAGGTAAAAGGCAGTTTGACTATGTCGGCCGCGCTCTTTATGTCCGAGTGCTTTACACCCAGTGCCTCAAAAGTTCTCCGGTAAAACGGCGAATGTTTCGCGGCATATTTCACCGTTTCCCTGAGAGCTTCGCCCTGCGCCTGTTCGATGATTCGCGGGCTTTCGAATTCCAGATCGCTGTTATGAGGTTTCCGCATACGTCGCCCTCGCGATGTCCACAGTGGCGTAAGCTCCCTTACCGTCAAAGCCCGCGGCCGTTATTTTATCCGGCGCCCCCCCTCCCCGCGGAAGAAGCGCTTTTGCCCGGCCGGCCGTCAAAAAAACAGCCGCCGCCACGCCCAGACATCCGGAAGCCGAAAAAACGTTCCCGAACAGTTCATCAAGGTAAAGCGCGAAAGAAGCCTGATAATAACCCCGGTTCCTTTTGGAGGCAAAAGTCTTTTCCGAAAAATTATCACTTCTGTGAATAACCGCGAACCGGCCGTCGTTCTTGAGTATTCGGGGGGGTATTCCGGCGGGGCTGAAATCGGCAAAACCGTGCGCGGTATCTTCTACGAGAGCGTATATCCGCCGCCCCGCCGCTTTTTCCGGCCTTTCCAGCACGAGCATTGCACAGCACTCGCAGGCAAACCCGGACTCGATCATCTCATCGCCGTAATCGCGGCAGAACAGATTCAATCCCGCGACAACGGCGCGTTCCGCCCGCCCGGAGGCGAGAAATCCGCATGCGGAGGCAATGGCTTCCTCCGATGATGTCCCTCCGCAGGTAAATGTCAGATTGGGCCCGGTCGTGTGAAAAAGCGCCGAAAGGGCCGCGGAAAGGGAATTGGGATTGGTGAATGGGAAAAGCGACGGCCCGGTGAGTTCGGGCTGGGTATTTTTCATCCGGCGGAAAAATCCCGTTCTGAATTCTTCTACGCCGTGCGCGTTGCCCACGAGAAGCGCGGTGCGCCCGGCTTGAGCGGACTTTATTCCCATACCTGCGTCGTTCAGGGCCTCCAGGAAAGCCGCCGCCATGATCTTCTGCGCTCTGTGCAGTTCGTACGGTCCGGTGTCCACCTCCGCCAGTTCCCTTTCCAGGTCCGCAACGTCTATGAGCAGGGGGACGTCTTCGCGGGAAACGGGGCCGGGGGCAAATGCCCCTTCGCCGCGTCCCTTTCCCGTTATGACCGAGATTCCCGTTATGGCGATGTTTGATTTCAAGATGGTTCCTTCCTGAACACAAGTGCGCTGTTCTGGCCCCCGAAACCCGCGGAGACCGAGAGCGCTGTGTCGACTTTCTGTTCCCTCGCCTCGTTGGGCACCCAGTCGAGGTCGCACCCGGGATCGGGCGTACGGTAATTAATCGTAGGAGGTATAATGCCCGTTTCCATCACCTTCAGACATGACACCGCCTCGACGGCGGCCGAAGCTCCCATTGAATGCCCGATCATGGATTTTATGGAACTGACGCCGATCCGTTTCGCGTGTTCGCCGAGGGCCAGTTTCAGCGCGGCGGTTTCGGCCGCGTCGTTGTAAAAAGTTCCCGTTCCGTGCGCGCTTACGTATCCGATATCCAAGGGCTCGGCCCCGGCCTGTTCCAGTGCATCGGTAACAGCCCGCGCCAGGCCCCCGCCGTCCTGGCGGGGTCTCACGAGGTGCGAACCGTCGCTGGTACATCCGTAGCCGGCAACCGTGCAGTAGGCCCGGGCTCCCCGCTTCCCGGCCCGCTCCGCGTCTTCCAGTACAAGGACCGCGGCCCCTTCGGACACGGCCAGCCCAGTTCTATCCCTGTCGAACGGACGCACATGTCCGTCTGAGGTCAGTGCGTTAAGGGCCAGGAAGCCACGGAAAATGAACTCGTTGAAAACATCCGCGCCGCCGGCTATCATTACCCCGGCCCGGCCCGAACGGATTTCTTCAACCGCGAGGCCCACGGCGTCCGCACCCGCCGAACAGGCTGTGCTGACACATAAATTCGGTCCCTCCAGACCCAGGAAGCGGGCGAGACCGGATGGAACCGAGTGAGCCGGGTAGCCGCGAAGAAGCGAAGCTTCCTTTTCCCCGTTGCCGAAAAAGGACCGGTCCATGTACTCGAGCCCTGAATTCATTCCGCCGAGTATCGTTCCGAAAACGATTCCGGCGCCGTCCGGAAGAGTTTCCCCGCCCGCGTCCTCAAGGGCCGAAAGACAGGCCCGGGCAAACATCTGTTCACATCTGCCGGCCGACTGGAAGGGAGCGGGTAGAGACGAAGCGTCGAAATCGCGGACCTCGCCCGCGACATTGCACGCGCATCGGGCGGTATCGAAAGAACGAACGGGTCCGACGGCATTTCGCCCTTCACAGAGTCCCCGCCAGAAAACTTCCGTTCCCCGCCCGCCGTCCATGGGAGTTACAACTCCCACGCCGGTTACAACTGCTCTTCTGACCGCCATAAGCCGAAATGCCCGTTTTGTTTACGACGCGAACTCTTCGCTGAAACGCCTTATCACGCTTTGCTTGACCTCGGCCATTTCTACACCGGGCACCAGGAGATTCAGCGAAGTAACGCCCCACCCGGAAAGTCCGCAGGGAATAATGCCGCTGTAATGATCCAGGTTTGTCGTTACGTTGAGGCAGAAACCGTGCATGGTCACGTGCTTTTTTACCCTTATGCCGATAGCCGCGAGCTTTTCTTCGCCCACCCATACACCCCTGTTCACTTTCTTGCGGGTGCCGGTGACGCCGAAATCCGACAGCACGTTTATGAGTACTTTTTCCAGCGTTTCCACGTACCGCAGAACTCCCATGAGTCTACGCTCCAGGCGCACGATAGGGTAACCGACCAGCTGGCCCGGGCCGTGGTAGGTCACATCTCCGCCGCGGTCGGATGAGACCACCGAAATTCCCGTTCTCTGGAGTTGCTCGGGAGAAAATACCACGTGACTTCTTTCGGCACTGCGTCCCAGCGTATACACCGGTTCGTGCTCCACCAGTATGAGTGTATTGTCTATTTCGTCCGCCGCGCGTCTCGCGTGCAGATCTTCCTGTACACGCAAGGCCTCCCCGTAGGAACACTTGCCCAGGTCGCGCACGGGCACCCCGGTGTCGGTTGTTGTCATTCTCCGTTATCCACAAAGCGCACGTCGAGCCGGCGGGCGGCCCTTGTTTCGTCCGGACGGCTGACCGGGGCGTTGCGCGGCAGTTCACTGAACTCCTGCGGTTTTTCCCCGGCGCGTTTCGCGATTGCAAGCATCGCGTCTATGAACGCATCGAGGGTCTCCTTGCTTTCCGTTTCAGTGGGTTCGATCATCATCGACTCTTTCACGATCAACGGAAAATAAATCGTGGGCGGATGATAACCTGCGTCAATCAGGGCCTTGGCTATGTCCACGGCGCTCACGCCGTTTTCCGCCTGGCGCGAGGCGGAAAGAACAAACTCGTGCATGCATCTTTTGTCGTACGGCACTTCGTAGGCCTTCCGCAGGCCGGCCAGCACGTAGTTGGCGTTGAGCACCGCGTTCTCGCTTGCCTCTTTCAGGCCTTCGGCGCCCAGCAGAAGGATATAGGCGTACGCCCGCAGGTACACGAGGAAATTTCCGTAGAAAGGCGCGACGTAACCGATGCTTTTCGGGCAGTCGTAACTGAGAAAGTACGTGTTGTCTTTGCGTTTCCTGACCCGCGAGATCGGAAGGTAGCAGGCAAGTCTTTCCCCGACGCCTATGGGACCCGACCCCGGCCCCCCGCCTCCGTGCGGAGTGCCGAACGTCTTGTGCAGGTTCACGTGTACGACGTCGATCCCGACGTCGCCCGGCCGGAATTTCCCGAGTACGGCGTTCAGGTTCGCGCCGTCGTAATAGACCAGGGCGTCATGGCGATGGGCGATTTCCACCAGTTTTTCAATACCCGAATTGAATATGCCGAGAGTATTGGGATTGGTCAGCATTATGGCCGCTGTATCGCCGCTTATCATCGATTCAAGAGCGGCAAGGTCCAGCATGCCCGTTTCGGGATCGGTCCGGATCGAACGCACGGCATAACCCGCCAGCGTCGAACTCGCCGGATTGGTGCCGTGGGCTTCGTCCGGAATCAGCACTTCCTTCTTCGCGTTGCCGTGATCCTTGTGATAGGCCGCTATCACCATCATTCCGGTCAATTCCCCGTGCGCTCCGGCCATGGGATGAAGAGTGAACTCCGCCATGCCCGTTATTTCGCAAAGGACCCGCTCGGTTTCGTAAGCGAGCTCCAGGGCCCCCTGGGTCAACGTGCCGCCGCCCCTCAACTGCGGAAGGAACGGATGAAGGTGCTCAAAACCGCGGATTCGGGCCACCGCTTCCAGGATTTTCGGATTGTACTTCATGGTGCATGAACCCAGGGGATAAAATCCCGAATCCACGCCGAAATTCCTGCGCGAGAGCCAGGTAAAGTGCCGCACCACGTCCAGTTCGGAAAGTTCGCACAGTTCGGCGTCGGTCTCGCGCCGGTATTTCTCCGGGACCTGTTCGCTGTCCGGAACGTCCTGCCCGGGCAGGCGCACGCCGCGGCGTCCCGCAACGGATTTATTAAAAATCAGTGACACAGGACCTCCTCCATGGTTTCGGCAAATATGCCGATGTCATACTTCGTTCTCTGTTCGGTCACGGCCACAAGAAGATAATTGTCCATGCCCCTGTAGAAACGCCCGAGGGGAAGACCCGGGGCAATGCCGCGTTCGATCATCTCGCCCGTCAGGTCCCCGGCGTTTACCGGCAGGCGCACCGTGAATTCATTAAAGGTGGGACTGGTTTTCATCACTTCGCATCCCGGGACTTCGTCCAGCCGTTTCTTTGCGTAATGCGCCTTGGTGTAGCAGAGTCCGGCAACGCGTTTCAGTCCTTCCTTTCCCAGCAGGCTCAGGTAGAGATGGGCCCTGAGGGCGCACAGCGCCTCGTTGGTGCAGATATTCGATGAAGCCTTGTCGCGCCGGATGTGCTGTTCCCTTGCCTGTAACGTCAGAACAAAGGACTCCCGCCCCAGCCTGTCCTGCGTGCGGCCCACTATCCGGCCGGGCATTCTGCGCGCGAGTTTGCGCGTAACGGCCATGAACCCGAGGTACGGACCGCCGAACCCCATTGGTATCCCCAGGGCCTGGCCCTCGCCCACGGCAATGTCCACGCCGGTTTCCCCCGGGCTCTTCAGCAGTGCCATGGCAACGGGGTAGACGGACTGAATTGCCAGAATGCCCTTGTCGTGACAGTGTTTCACGATATCGGAGTGATCGTCGATGACGCTGAAGAAATTGGGGTTCTGAAGAATAACCGCCGCCGTGTTGTCGTCCAGAAGATCCATGATGCGTTCCCTGTTGCTCTGCCCGCACACAACGGGCACCTCTTCGAAGTCAATCGACAGGTTCTCGGTATAAGTATAGACCATCGTGCGGTAAACGGGGTTCACCCCGCTGTCCATGACAATCCTGCTCCGGCCGGTTGACCTTATTGCGAGCTGGCATGCTTCGCACAGCGCCGTGCCTCCGTCGTAGAGCGAAGCGTTTGCCACTTCCATTCCGAGCAGTCGGCACATGTTTGTCTGGTATTCGTATATGGCCTGGAGCGTGCCCTGCGAGAGTTCCGGCTGGTAAGGGGTATAGGCGGTGTAGAATTCGCTCCGTCCCGCCATGGCGTCCACAGCCGCCGGAATGAAGTGATCGTAGAAACCGCCGCCCAGAAAACACGTCAGGTTCGAATAATTCCGCCCGGCGTATCCGGCGAACCGGTTGTAAACTTCCCCCTCGGACAGGGGGCCCGGAACATTGAAGCTTTTCGGGGCCAGGTTCTCCGGTATGTCCGCGAACAACTCGTCAATTGAAGAGACCCCGCATGCCTTGAGCATTTCCCGGCGCTGACCCTCTGTATGCGCGATGTAACTCATGTTTCGTTTTTAATCAGTTCGGCGTAAGCCTCAGAATCAAGCAGTGAATCCGCTTCGCCGGCCGAGATTCCTTTGAGTTTGATCAGCCACCCTTTTTCATAAGGGGATTCATTTACCAGTTCGGGTTCGTCCGCGAGTGCTTCGTTAACTTCGGAAATTTCACCGGCCAGCGGAGCGTAAAGGTCGCTGGCGGCTTTTACCGACTCGACCACGCCGAAGGTTCCGTTGCTTTCCAGCTTGCCGCCCGTCTCGGGCAGTTCCACGAAAGTTATGTCGCCGAGCGCTTCCTGCGCATGATCGGTAATGCCCACCACGGCCGTGTCGCCCTCGATCCTGACCCACTCGTGCGATTTCGAGTACTTCAGGTTTTCCGGAATATTCATATCCTTACTCCTCATGTTCAGGTTTGGTTTTATGAAATTCTCACAACGTAACCGACACTACACCCCCAACTTGGGTTTGCTTGCTCCTTGTCGTCTTACTCGCCGTTTCCCACAAGATTTTTGACAGGATCTACAGGATTTAAAGGATCAGGGAGATTATGACATGCCGACAATTATGCGGCTCTGGCCGCATAATTGTCGGCGAAACATCCTGTTGATCCTGTTGATCCTGTCTAAATTCTCCCCATCTCCTGCCGTGTTCAATTTATCACGCCGGGTTTTGCGGTTCTTTTCAGAAAATCTTCTACGGGTTTCCGCGCGGTTCCCCCGCGATAGAACGGCAGGTCCACAACCGTCCCGTCCAACGTCCCGCGCTCCGTCCGCACCCTGACCCCGGTGCCGGGAGCAGTACTCCCGTTCTTGAGATATCCCATGGCAACGCTTTTCCCGAGGGAAGGGGCAAAACTTCCGCTTGTAATCTCGCCCAGGGGCGTGTCCTCCGCGTCGAAAATGCCGTCTCCGCGGCGGGCCGTCCGCCTCGTTTCAAAAGATATACCGCAAAGGCGGCGGGCGGGAGAAGAACTTAAAGCATCCGAACCGATAAAGCTCCTGCCGCCGGCAATGCCGCCCTTTCCCGTTTCGTCGGGATAATGCCCGGTAGTAAGCTCGTGGCCGTAAAGGGGCATACCCATCTCCAGCCGTAAAGTGTCCCGGGCGCCGAGACCCGCCGGTTCCGCGTTCATTTCCACCGACTCCTCCCAGAGCCGGAGGGCGACGGGCGGCGAACAATACACTTCGTAGCCGATTTCCCCGGTATAACCCGTACGGCTTACAGTTACTTCGCTGTCCTGAAAACGGTTGGCCATGAAATTATAGTACTTCAGGCCCCGTATCGAATCCTTCATCAGGGATTCCATGACTCTGGGCGAAAGAGGGCCCTGTATGTCCAGCTTGGCCGTCGAATCCGAGCGGTTCTCCGCCCGGACGTCCCCGGAAACATGCGACGAAATCCATTCACAGTCCCGGAGTATGTTTCCGGCGTTCACCACCAGCATGAAATCATCGTTATCGAAACGGTACACGAGGACATCATCCAGTATGCCGCCTTCTTCATTGCACATCATGCCATACCTGCAGGTCTGCGGCCTCATGGAATCCACGGCGCAGGTGAGCATTTTTTCCAGGTCGCCCTCGGCTCCCGGTCCCTTGACACTTATTTCGCCCATATGACAGGTGTCGAAAAGGGCGCACTTCTCCCTGGCCGACCGGTGCTCGGCAACTATGCTCCCGTAGCGTATGGGCATGTTGAAGCCCGCGAAAGGCGCCATACGGGCTCCCGCGGCAATATGCCGGTCGGTCAGCGGCGTACGCTTTAGTTCTGCATGCTGTTCTCCGGTCATGAAATTCTTTCCATATTCACGGTTCCGGGCACAAAAACCTCCCCTTACCCCCGATGACGTTTTTAGCACAGCGCCCCGCCCCGCGCAAACGCAAAACAGAGGCATTTGCAGGCTTGGGACGTCTTTTCTGTTTCAATCTTGCCCTTGAACGAAATTTATGTCCTTAATTGCCCCGTCCATGAAAGTACTTCTCGATACGGATATAGGCTACGGAACCGACGCCGACGACGCTCTGGCACTGGCGTACCTGCTTCTCAGGCCGGACTGCGAACTGCTGGGAATCACAACCGTGGGCCTGCACTCGGAATGGCGCGCGGGGCTGGCCGCTCTCATGTGCGAGCAGGCGGGGAAGCCGGGGATCCCGGTTGCCGCCGGCGCGGACAATCCGCTGTTCCCGAACGTCTACTGGCGGATAAACCCCGTAAGAGAAAAGGGCAATGATCCCGCCCCCGTGCCGTCGGAGTATTCCCCGAACCGGGCGCTCGACCTGATAAAGAAGCTCGTCGATCGATACCCCGGCGAAATCACCCTGATAACGATAGGCCAGTTCACCAACCTGGCCGTCCTGCTCACGGCGTACCCCGAAACGGCCGCCGCGCTGAAATCCGTGGTGAGCATGGGGGGAAGGCTCCAGTACGAGCGGAACCGTCCGGAAACGGAGTGTAACGTGATGCTCGACCCCGTGGCGGCGGCTGTTGTTTTCGAAAGAACACGTGTTTCCTTTACCCTTCTGCCCATCGACGCGGCCCGGGGCAAAGGCCTCGATGCCGACGGGCTCCGGCTCGTGTTGAACGCCGCGGGACTTCCCGCCCTTGCCGACGCCTGCAGTGCGTGGAAAGATACCTGCCGCAAACCGGGCCTGGGGCTGGCGGACCCGTTTACCTGCCAGGCGGCTTTCGAGCCCGGACTCGCCGCCACTGAACGGGGGAAACTGGGAATCCGTCTCTACGATCACGAAATTCCCGGCGGGCAACCGTTTGAAAACGGCGAGGTCACGGGAGCAACACGCTTTGAAGAAGAGCCCGGCGGCCCCCATCTCGCGGTTAAAAGCATTAACGCGGATGAAGCGCACTCGCGGCTTTTCGAAGTATTCGAGGCATGAAAATCAGCAATTCCCGCTTTTCGATTCCGAAAAAACTGCGCAGGGCCATACCCGTATTGGCTGTCCTCCTGCTGCTCTGCCGGAACATAAACGCCGATGAAGACATTGCCGGGCGTCTCCGTTCGGCGAACGCCGGCAAAGAAACGAGAGAACGCTCCGGCAAACCCGTCAGACTGGGTTCCCTGGCCGAGTGGAACATAATCATTCCGGCCGACGCCGTCGAAAGCGAACGGTATTCCGCGAACCAACTGCGCGGTTTCCTGAAAGCGGGGGGACTTCCCGAACTGGAAATTGCCGCGGAAACAGCGCGCCCCGACCGGCATATCTTCGTCGGAGAAAGCAAGGCAATGCGGGAGAGCTCCCCGGGGTTCGAAACGTCCGGTTACGGACCCGAAGACCTCCGTATTGTGGCCGCAGACGGCAATATAGTTATTGCGGGCGGAAAACCGCGGGGCACCCTATACGGTGTCTATACCTTTGCCGAAGCCTGCCTCGGAATACGGTTCCTCACTCACGATCATACGCACATTCCCGCAATAGACCCCCGGAAAGAAATCGGCCCCCTGGACCGGATCCACCGGCCTGTTCTGCAGTTCCGCGGTTCCTATTCGGGCGAACTGTCTGATGCGGAATTCGGGTCGCGCCTGCGTTTCAACGCCCTGATCAAGGACAGGAAAGAACTGGGAGGGCTGACAAAATACCGCCTGATAAACCACAGCTTTCAGAATCTCCTGCCGACGCGGCGATACGGAGCCGAACACCCGGAGTGGTACGCCATGCGCGACGGAAAGAGACGGTGGGACGTGGGCGGACGAGACTGGGCTTCCGACGGAACGGAGCCGTGCTGCAGCAACCCGGAGGTCATAAAAACAATCACGGAGAACACTCTCAAAACGATTGAGAAACATCCCCAATGGAAAAACGTCTCGGTAAGCCAGAATGACAACAGGCTTTACTGCCGGTGCGCCCGGTGCGCCGAAATAGACAAAGAGGAAGAATCGCACATGGGTTCGCTCCTGCGTCTCGTAAACGCGGTGGCCGAAGCCGTCGAGAAAGAATACCCGGAGGTCATGGTGGGCACGCTTGCCTACCGTTATTCCAGGGAGCCTCCCGCGAAGACCCGGCCCCGGGACAACGTTCAGATCCAGCTTTGCAGTATCGAAGCCTGCCAGTTCCATTCGCTTGACGATCCGGACTGCCCCCCAAACGCACGGTTCGCGGAAGACCTGCGCGGATGGGGGGAAATATGCGATAATATCTACGTCTGGCATTACGTCGTGAACTTTCAGAACTACCTGGCGCCGTGCGCGAACTACTTTCACCTCGGAGAAGACATACGTTTCCTTACCGCTCACGGCGTAAAGGGAATCATGGCACAGGGAGCATGGAACATGCGCGGCGGTGAATTCGCGGAACTTCGCAATTACATAATCGGCCACATGATGTGGGATCCCGGGAACGATCCGGACGCTCTCCTGAAAGAATTCGTTACTCTCCACTACGGCAATGCCTCCGGCCATATCATGTCTTTCCTGGAATACGCCCGCGACCGCGCGCTGAAAAGCGGCAAGCATCCCCGGTTCGCCGGCACGGCGGGGGATTTCGGAATCGACGACGAGTACATAAAAACCGCCCGCGGGATTTTCCGCGACGCAATGGATGCCGCGGAAAATGAAACCGTGAGTAGCCGCGTCGAAAAGGTTTCCGTAACGGTTCCGGCCGCCGAGATGGCCCTCGGGCTCGATCCCGTAATCGCCAAATGCAAAAGTTACGACGACTTCCCGAAACTGCTCGGCGAACTCGACCCCGGACGCCTGACGGCTCTTGCTTCGCTCGGCGCCGAGCTGGACAGGCTGATGGAAAAACACGATATCACGGGACTTGCCGAAGGTTTCGGCCGGGACAAGTTCAGGAAAATCCTACAGGTATTGAAGATCTTCGCCTCACCCGACGCGCCGGGAAACCCCGAGTGATTATCGCGGAAAACGGGCGGCTTTTTTACCAGGAGCAAACACGGCCCGTGCAGGACTGCGACATTCCCGCGTGCATCCGCACCAGCCCGGCCAGCATGTCTTCACAGCGCCGGCCGTGCTCCGGAAGTCCCGCGATATTGTCGAGTTCCAGCGGGTCGTTGTCGTGATCGTACAGTTCACGCTCGTCCTTCTCCGGGTACCACGTAAACCGGAACCGTTTATCGTAAAGCGACAGGTTGCGAACACCGGGGTCGAAATTATTTATCGCTTGGACCATTACTTTTCTCGAACTGTCGCCGTTGCGCACATAAGGCAGAATGTCCACGCCGTGAATACCGCCGGGCGCCTCGATCCCCAGTGAAGTGAGAACCGTGGGCATCACGTCGGTGTTGCTCATCGGAACGGCGGTCCCGGCGGGAAGATTTTCCCCGGGCAGGCGCAGTATGAACGGAACGCGGTTAAGCTGGTTACAGCCGAGGCTGTCATATCTCTGCTGGTCCGTGTGTATCAGCAGAACGTTCATCACGCGGTCTCCTGTTGGTTTTCGTTCTGTCAAAGCTGACAGCAGACTTTCTGTCTAATTCGCTCTGTTGCAGGGGGTTGGCCGCATCCTGGCTGTCTCCCCCGGTTTCAATACACTTAAACGCTTTCTTAACCGCCACTCTTTCCGCCGCGGCGGACGCACACCCTTAATCGACCTGCTTACTCGTCATGTGCCAGCCGTTGCAACAGAGTCGTTTAAGACCGTCATGTTGTTGTCGAACATTTTCTTTCGGGGCAGACCCCGAGTGTCGCTGCCGAGCAGCGTTTTTCTCGCGTTGAAAAGGTAAAGGACTCATCACTTCCGTTATGAAGACATCAGAGCGCCACACTGGTATATCGAGGGGAGGTCCCCATACCGTCGATCAGGCGTTGAGGTCGCGGAAGAG
>JAWODU010000054.1:0-5788 GCA_046483125.1 Kiritimatiellia bacterium | reverse complement strand
GAAAGCGGGAAGCGGCAAGCTTGCGATCCGATTTGCGAATCCTGCGGAAGCGAAATGCGTGACGCACCAGCCCGCATCGCCGGCGGCGCTATCATCTTCCAGTCGCCGCCAGCGATGCGGGCTGGTGCGTCACGCATTTCGCTTCCGCAGGATTCGCAAATCGGATCGCAAGCTTGCCGCTTCCCGCTTTCAGCGGGACAAGTCTGCAAGCTTGCCACGCCGTAGGCGTGGGCCCCGCGGGCTGAGCTGTATTCGTATACGCTCAGCCCGCGGAAACGAAGCAGAAGCGGTGAGATCGCGGTTCGATTTGCGAACGAAATGCGTGACGCAGGGCTAGAGGGGCACAAGCACAACCCAGACAACCCGAACCCTTCCCACGCCCCCCCTGCCTGGCGCGGGGGCAAAAGGCAAGCACGGCCACCGGCCAGGGTACCGCGCTCAAAACCTGTACACTTAAGGAATTGACACCCGTCACCCGTCACCCGACACTCCCCTTATGAAAGCCGTCATAACCGGCTCCAACGGGTTCATCGGCAGTCACCTCTCCGGCCGCCTGGCGCGCGGCGGATGGGACGTCATATCTCTCGTCCGTCCGGGATCCGACACACATCTGCTCAACGGCTCCGACGTAACTATCCGCAGCGTATCCTACGCCGACGGCAACGCGCTTGCCTCGGCAATCGAAGGCTCCGATTGCCTTTTCCATGTCGCCGGACTCACCCGCGGCCGTTCCGCCCGCGAATACACGCTCGCCAACACCGAACTCACCGGACAGCTCCTCGACGTCTGCCTCCGCCTCAATACACCCCCGAAACGCTTTGTTTATCTCAGCAGTCTTACCGCCGCAGGTCCTTCCCCCGGAGAACCCTACCAGGACGAAACCTGTACCCCCCGCCCCGTTGACGATTACGGATCCAGCAAACTCGCCGCGGAACGCCTCCTCACGGAGCGGGCATCGGGAATTCCGGTAACAATCATACGGCCGCCCGCCGTATTCGGCCCCGGCGACCGTAACCTTCTGCCCCTGTTTCGTACGGCCCGGCGCCTTCGCGCCGTGCCCGTTGTCGGCCGGCCGTCAAGGAGGATCAGCTTTGTTGACGTCCGGGACCTGGTCGAAGGCATCCTGCTTTCGTCGGCCGCTTCGACCGCCCGGGGTCGGATCTACTATATAGCGGGCGGGACCCGGACAATGCGGGATATAAGCGAAACAGTGGCGGAGGCACTTTCCATTCCGCCGCGTATTGTCAGCCTTCCGCCGCTGCTTGCCCGTCTGGCGGGCGAGTTCGGCGAACTCAAGTGGACGCTCACCGGAAAACCTCAAATACTTTCGCGGCGCAAGATAAGGGACATGCTGAGAGACGGCTGGACCTGCGACTGGTCCAAAGCCGGGCGCGAACTCGACTACCGGCCCCGCTTCCAGTTGCGCGAAACCATGCGCGACACCGCCGACTGGTACAGGCGAACCGGGTTATTGTAATGGTGGAGGATAGGGGAGTCGAACCCCTGACCTTCTGAATGCCATTCAGACGCTCTACCAGCTGAGCTAATCCCCCGCTCGATTGAACCGGCTATCGGCGGTACCCGCCGAACGCCAAGCTGAATACCATAAGAGGCGCCGGCCGTCAACCTGTCATGCACAGCGAAAACGTCTCACTCCAGGATTTTTTCATCACCAACGGAAATGCCGTCCATTTCGTACCGCCTCTCGAGTTCCCGCACCATCCTGCCGCCGCGGCCGAGTATTTCATCGGCGTAACCCACCATCAGGCTGTTGGGATAAATCCAGCCCTCTTCCGAGGAGCTGACAGTTCTCTTAAGCGCTTCCGCTTCTTTCCCGGGTCCCGCATGGATACAGAACAAAATATAAGCCGCGGCGGGGGAACGGCTTATTCCGGCCGCGCAGTGAACGAGTATGGAAGCCTCCGACTCCGGCCCGGCAATGGTCTGTCCCATTTCAACAATCTCTTCAATATCGCGCTTCCGCGGAGCGGAGGGACGAGAGGGTTCGATAAGGTCCGCGAAACAGAATTTGTAGTGATCGGCGCCGTTCAGCCATGACGGGCGAATCGCATCGGCATTGAGCCCCGGGTCCAGTATGGATACCAGGTAATTGGGAGCAAACGCCCTGTAGCTTTCAATTGTGCCTATCGAACATATCCGTATAGCCAGCATGGCGTCCCTAACCGGTGAATTCCGCTTTGGTCCACGGAAGTCCGTAACGGGCAAGCTCCTCCATGAACGGATCGGGGTCGAGTTGTTCCACGTTGAAGACACCCCTGCCCGTCCATCTGCCCTCCGCGATCAGTTTTGCCCCTATCATGGGCGGAACACCCGCGGTATAGGATACCGCCTGGCATCCGAGTTCGCGGTATACTTCTTCGTGATCGCATACGTTGTACACGAACTTTTTCTCCCCTTTCCCGGCCTTCTCGCCCTCGACGACACACCCGATACAGGTCTTTCCCCAGGTACTTTTGCCAAGGGATGCGGGCGTGGGGAGCATGAAATCCAGAAACTGAAGGGGCACTATCTCGCATCCGCGGTAATTCACGGGTTCTATCGAAGTCATGCCGACGTTCTGCAGAACGCGCAGGTGATTGATGTATTCGTCCGAAAAGGTCATCCAGAACCTGACGCCTTCCAGTTCGGGGAAATGCTTCACCAGGGATTCCAGTTCCTCGTGATACATCAGGTACATCCTGCGCCCGCCCGCTTCGGGAAAATCGAACATTTCCGAAACCGACATGGCGTCGGCCCTCTTCCATTCCCCGCCCTCGTACCAGCAGGCTTCCCCGGTTACTTCTCTCACGTTTATTTCCGTGTTGAAGTTCGTGGCGAAAGGATGCCCGTGATTGCCGGCGTTGCAGTCCACGATGTCCACGCGGCTGATTTTGTCAAAATCGTGCTTCTTCATGTGCGCTATAAAGATATTCGTAACGCCGGGATCAAACCCGCTTCCCAGAAGGGCCATGAGGCCGCAGTCCCTGAAGCGGTCGTGGTAAGCCCACTGCTCCCTGTAGGAAAACCCCGTCTTGCCGGGCGACTCGTAGTTGGCCGTGTCCACGTAATGCGCGCCCGCCTTGAGGCAGGCTTCCATGATTGACAGATCATGGTACGGCAGTGCCGTGTTGATCACAATGTCGGCGGAATGTTTTTCAATCAGCCCGGCAACCTGATCGGCATCGTTCGCGTCAACCTGTTCGACGGCAACGTCGGCGCCCGTGATCTTATTCTTTACCGCCCCGCATTTTGAAACGGTGCGGCTGGCAAGCACTATTTTCGAGAATACCTCCGGCGCCTGCCCGCACTTCCGCGCGGTCACGGTTCCCACTCCGCCGATCCCGATTATCAATACCGTGCTCATTGCGGCAATGTCCTATCTTCCCCCCACAACTCCCCTGCCCCCATACGCCGTTACTCCCACACGCCCATACTTCCCCCTATGCGTTGAAAGTATCAACCAGGCTTCTTACCTTGAGCCTTTTCTTTACGTCGGCTGTTTTCATTTCCTTGAGCGGCGTTATTCCTATTTCCCGGACCTCACCGGGACGGACGTGTACAAAGTTATCCGAAAACCGGGCGTCCGCTCCGGTCAGCTCGATCCATGCCCACAGGGCCGGTCGGCGGGCCTTCAGGCGCGCGACAAATTCCCATTCCTTCGGAAGTTGCGGCGATCCCCGGTTCTTCCGCACTTCAAGTTTCAATTCCGGATCTTCAAGCGCCATTTCCTTAGGCTTGCCGAACAACACAAGGTTGGAAGATACCTCTTTGCCCTTTTCTTCAAGCTTCATCCATACCATCAGCGAGCCTGCGCCGCAGCGGCCGACGACGTCGGAAAAATCGATTTTCCTGATCCTGGACGACTTACCCGCCCGGACCTTGACGCCGTAGGCGTCCTCGGCAAGCTGACGTCCGACGGTATCCGTCAGTCTCCATCGCAGTCTGCCGCTGAACCCGGTCCTTCGGTCGTTGCAGACGTACATGTCAACGGTGCCGCGCCCGGCGTCTTCGATCCCCAGCGTCAGCACGGGCGAATAGAAGTTTTTCGCGGCATAATGCAGAGCTTTCCATCTCAGACTGCCGTCTATCGAAGACCAGCTGGCCACCGGCCAGCAGTCATTCAACTGCCAGTAAATCGCTCCCATGCACCTGGGTTTCATTCGCCTCCAGTGTTCCACGGCGTACTTCATCGCCAGCGCCTGCAGGATCTGGCTGAGCCACAGTGTCATATCGAAGTTCCTGGGCATTCTGAACCATTCCAGCATGTAAGACATGATGGTCTGATTACCTATCGCGGAGCGCTGGTGGTGTTCCATAATCGGAGAGACGATATTTCTGTCGCCCTGTTCGGTAAACTCCTTTGCGGTTTTCGGCTCGGGAAAGCTCTGAAAACCGAATTCACTGCAGAACCTGTGGAGGCAAGTTCTGTACCACTCGAACGGCTTCCTCCCATGCCATACGTCCCACAGGTGGGCGTCGCCGCAGGCGGGGTTGCGGTGATAAGCCCTGTCGCCGCACGGCGAATGGGGACTTGAAGGCCAGTACTCCCTGTCCGGGTCCAGCCTGCGGACCACTTCCGGCAGAAGCCTGTCGAAAAGCCTGCCGTAATCTTTCCAGCTCATCTGCCGGCCGGTCTTCCTGCGGCCTACCAGTAATTGTTCCAGTTCGTTGTTCCCGCACCACAGCGCAATACCGGGATGGTGCCTGAGGCGGCGCACGTTGTCGGCCGCTTCAGCCCTGACGTTTTCCATGAAGGCGCCGTCCCGCGAAGGATAAATACTGCAGGAAAACATGAAATCCTGCCACACGCATATTCCCAGTTCGTCGCAGAGATCGTAAAAGACATCATCTTCGTAAATGCCGCCGCCCCACACCCGGAGCATATTCATGTTGGCTGCGGCCGCCGCCGAAACAAGTTCCTGGTAGTGGGCGCGCGTGACACGCGGCGCAAAAGAATCCGCCGGTATCCAGTTGGCGCCCCGGGCAAAGAAATCCACGCCGTTTATCCTGAAGAAAAACGATTCTCCCCACCGGTCCCTCTTGCGGACAAGTTCCAGTCTGCGAAGACCTATACGTTTTGTCGATGTATCCAGCAATTCACCGGCCCGGTCCAGGAGGTCAACGGTCACCTCGTACATGGGCTGAGCGCCGAGTCCGTTCGGCCACCACAGATCGGGATTGGGTATCCTGATCGCGGCCTTCGCCTTTTTCCCTTTGAAACGCACCTCGGCATGAGCAATGTTCCTGCCGGATCTCGTTACCGTTATGTCCCCCTTCAGCATCCCCCCGCGAAGCCTGTCCGTCTCCAGCTCCACGTTAAGAGTCACGCCTTTTCGTCCGTGTACCTGCCTTACGGCCACGTCCTTCAGCCTGGCGCTGTTAAAAGCGGTCAAGCGTATCGGGCGCCATATACCCGAAGACGGCAGTTTGGGCCCCCAGTCCCACCCGAAACTGCACGGCTCCTTGCGAATGCCTCCCGCCGTATCCAGCCGGTGCGGAGGGCGCCTGGCTCCGGCAAGCCCCAGTTTTCCGTTAACCCTTTTCAGGTAACGCGTGGGGGATTCAAACCTGATCTCCAGCGTATTGCGCCCTTCACGGAGCAGTTTTTTTACGTCGAACTCCCATACGCGGAACATGTTGTCCGCCGACCCCGCTTTGCGTCCGTTGACGTTGATTCTCGCCGCAAAAGCCGGTAAAATGGCAGGCAATACACAGCCCGCGGCCGCGCAAGGGGGTACGAAAACGATGGAAAAACTTGGAGCAGCGATTATTGGTAGTGGCTGGGTGG
>JAWODU010000097.1:0-24637 GCA_046483125.1 Kiritimatiellia bacterium | reverse complement strand
TTGCGGGCCAGCCGACGTTCAATTCTTTCCTTGCGGTTACGGATGATTTTGCGGTAGGATCTGCTCACTTGAAATGCCCCCTTTCATTGGTTTTTGTGGTTTTCAATATCTTTACTTTAACCAATACTGGCGGGCATTTCGAGTTTTTAGTCATCCTTTCCGCAATTAAATCACGCTTGTATAGGGACTAGGAGACAGGGATACACCTGTAGTCACTGGCGGCCTGGCCAGTCTCCTGAATGCCCGTTCTTACCCCTTGCGAAAAGCCCTTATGCAAACACGCATTAAGAATTGAGCCACCTCAAATGGCTTCTGTATGCTTGGTTTTTTCACCAAACTCCAAGGACAGGAGGCAGAAAGGCATATCTCTTGACACCCCCCCATGGCTTCGCCACGATGAGAACGTGATGACTATGCGAGCGCCAGCACCCAACGCCGAACGTTCTATGGTTCTCCAGGACGTTTTCGGCTTCCGTTCGTTCCTCCCGCATCAGGATGAAATCGTAGAAGCCATCCTGGCCCGGCAGGACGCCTTTGTCGTCATGCCGACCGGGGGAGGGAAGTCGCTCTGCTACCAGCTTCCGGCCCACGTCATGGACGGGACGTGCATGGTCATCAGCCCTCTGATCTCGCTGATGAAAGACCAGGTGGACGCGGCTATCGCCACCGGGCTACGGGCGTCATTCCTCAACAGCTCCCTGTCGGCGCTTATGAAACGGCAGGTCGAATCTCAGCTTGCGGCGGGAGAACTCGATCTGATCTACGTCTCCCCGGAACGTTTCGCCATGCCGGAATTCATCTCCACGCTCAGACGCGTGAATCTGTCGTTCGTAGCGATTGACGAAGCTCACTGCATTTCGGAGTGGGGACATGACTTCCGGCCGGATTACTTAAATCTGTCCGCGATCGTTCAGGAATTCCCGGACGTGCCCGTCACCGCGTTCACGGCGACGGCCACGCACAAGGTCCAGGACGACATTGTCGCGAAGCTTGGTCTGCGCTCCCCGCACGTCGTCCGCGCGTCATTCAATCGGCCGAACCTGTTCTACAAAGTCATCCCGAAGCAGAAGCCCGGCGACCAGATCCTGCGCTTTGTTCGCGCCCATGCCGGCGAGCCCGGAATCATCTACCGCACAACCCGCAAGAGCGTTGAACAAACCGCCGGCATGCTCACGCGCCACGGCATCAAGGCACTGCCGTATCACGCAGGACTGGACGACGCGACGCGTGTGAAGAACCAGGACGCGTTCAACAAGGATGAGGTCGAGGTGATCGTCGCCACCATTGCCTTCGGCATGGGGATCGATAAATCCAATGTCCGCTACGTCCTGCACGGCGATCTACCGAAGAACATCGAGAGTTACTACCAGGAGACCGGCCGGTCCGGCCGCGACGGCGAACCCGCCCACTGCCTGCTCCTTTTCGGCTACGGCGACATACCCAAGATCCGCTTTTTCTTCAATGACATCAGCGACGAAGCAGAGAGGAGACACGCCATCAAATGCCTCAACGACATGGTGCGGTACTGCACGACGCACGCCTGCCGCCGCAAGCAGCTCCTCAACTACTTCGGAGAGGAATATCCTCCTATCCGTGTCGATCCGTGTTTATCCGTGGTTGATTCTTCTCTCCCGTGCTGCGACATCTGCCAGGGCGAAGTCGAGAGCATTGACGCCACCCAGGACGCACAGATCGTGATGTCGGCCATCGCCCGGACCGGCGAGCGCTTCGGGATCAACCACATAGTCGCGGTTGTAACGGGCGACGCGTCCGACCGCATCCGCCAGCTCGGCCACGACCGGATCAAGACCTTCGGTGCCGGCAAAGACCAGGACAAACGCCACTGGCGCTTGATGATCGACAATCTGCTCGCCCAGGGTCTGATAGTCCAGACCACCGGGGACTACCCGGTTCTCAATCTCCAGCCCGACTCCCGAAAAGTGCTGTTCGGCGGCCATGAAGTCCACATTCTCAAGCCGCGCAAGCTGACGGGCAAACGAGCCCGACGTTCATCTGCGGCTGCAGCCCGTCCCTGCAACGAGAAGTTGTTTGACCAGCTCCGCGATCTTCGCAAGAAACTGGCCTCAGACCAACGCGTTCCGCCATACGTCATCTTCAACGACCGCACGCTCCATGAAATGGCGCGCCGCAATCCGCCACGGCGGGAAACAGGAGGACAGGCCAAGGTGGAGGATTTACTTCAGATTACTGGTGTCGGCCACGCGAAGCTTGAGAAGTACGGCAGGCAGTTCTTCGAAGTGATTCAGGAATTCCGGGAGAAGCACCCGGATGCTGAAAACGACAGCTCGGGGCGAACGAAAGCGATGCCTCGCCATCCCGGAAGCCGGCGTGCAAGTGTTGACACGGGAACGGCCATTCCCTATAGTCCACCTCCGTCACCTGGGGGCGATTAGCTCAGCATGGCTAGAGCACTTGCTTGACATGCAAGGGGTCACTGGTTCAAGTCCAGTATCGCCCACCATTGATTCAGCTATGCACACCAATGACGAAGAGGAGTATGCGGTTTACGTCATTGCGAAGTATTGCCCTCTTCGTTGCGGGCCCCGGGCCGTTTCCGTTTCGACAACAGAATCACGTCCCGCAACCCCTGCTTGTCCCTGGCCGCGGACCAACGCTTCTCGAAATCCACCTCCTGCACCACCTGGGCAATGGCCGCCAGCGCGCGCAGGTGGAAGTTGCGCTCGTCCGGCGTGGCGGCCAGCAAGAAGATGGTCGTAACATCGGGCGCTTCCTCGGAGAACCGTACTCCTCCCTTCATGCGGGCGATCAGCATTTCGAAACGCTTTTCCCCGTCGACCACGATGTGCGGCACGGCCAGCGTGGACGACAGCAGTGTGCTGTTCTCGTCTTCGCGCTTTCTCAGCAGTTCCGCCAGACGCTCGGGGGTCAGATTCAGCCGGGGAGCCAGCCGGTGGGCCGCCAACTCAAAGAAGTCGTCCCTCTCCATCGGCTTGTCCTCGTCCAGCACGACTGCGTCCTCGACCAGGTGGTCGAAGCGGTCCCAGACGATCTCGTCCCGCTCCTTGATGATCTGCTTCAGCTCCGCTTCCAGGGTTCCGCCGACCAGACGCCTGTCTGTCAGACGCTCGATCAGGTGCAACAGGGCGCTTTCCTGTCGAGCTTCCTTCCGTCCGAAGAACCAGAACACCAGAAACGCGGCCAGCATTAGAAACGCGCTGATTGCGTATGCCGCGATGCCAAGACCGACCAGGACGAAACCGAGCCCGAGCAATCCTGCCATCTGCAGCCAGGGGTAGAGCGGGGATCGATAAAGCGGCCTGTAATTCCCCAATCCGCTCTCGCGCAAAACGACGACGGCGAGACACGACAACATATACGTCAAAATCAACACGCAGGAGGCTGCTTCCACCAGGACTTTCAGGGGCAGTAACAGGCTCAGCAGGATCAGGCCGCCCGTGACGCCGATCGCAACGTGCGGAGTCTGGAAACGGGCATTTACTCTGGACAAGCCCGAGGGCAGTATGTTGTCGCGGCTCAAGGCCAGAAGGTAACGGGAGGCGGCCATGATGCCGGCATTCGCCGTCGACACAAAGGCAAGGATTGCGCCGATACTCATCGCGACAAACCCAAACCCGCCCATGATCGCCCGCCCGCCGTCCGAGATGGGCGTGAGCGAATTGTTGAGCACGGATTTCTCCAGAACGCCGCTGGTGACCGTGACCGTGAGCGTATAGAACAGGGTGACAACCACCAGGGCCAGACCAAGGCTAAGCGGCAGAACCCGGCCCGGATTGCGGATTTCCTCCGCCACACTGGCGACTTTCAACAAGCCGCCATATGACACGAAGACAAAACCGGCCGCGGTGAAAATCGCCCCCACACCGTGAGGGGCGAACGGAATCAACAACTCTGATCGCGTCTGTGGTATGCCGGCCGCAATGTATAGAATCAGAATGGCAAAGAGGCTGAAGACGATTACCGCCTGCGCACGCGCCGCCTGGCGTACCCCGAGGATGTTCAGTATCACGAACACGATCGTTAACGCGGCGCCGCTCAAGAGCCCGTGAATATTCGCGATCAGCGCAACGAAGGTGGCCATACCGACGACGGCAAAAGCGCTCTTGAGCGAAAGAGCGAACCAACTCAGGACACCGGCGATCGAGCCCGTTCCAGCCCCGAAGCCCCGCATGACATAGAAATAGTCGCTCCCGGCTTTCGGCATGGCCGTGACCAGTTCCGCCATGCTCAGCGCGCCGGTTGTGGCCAGTAAACCGGCGAAGACGTACGACCAGATGACACCGGGCCCGGCCATGGCATGAGCCATGCCGGGGAGGATGAACAAGCCCGACCCGATCATTGCCCCGGATGCGATGGTGAATACATGCGCCAGCCCCAGTCCTTTGTTCAGATCGCTTCGCTTTTCCATATCACACTCCTTGGTTATCGTAATCCAGGCTTTCAATTTCGCTTGCGCATTAACGCTGCATTCGGCGCCCGCTGTTTTGAAATTCTTTCGATATCGGCACATTGTCGTTCCGGTATGGCCATGTTCACAAACCCTCCGCCAGGGCGCTCTCGGGCGCTGCGGCGCAGTCGCACCCCGTCTCGCCGCGCGGCCTGGCGCCGAGCCGGATATCCGGATGCTTTTCCTCGAAATACCTGAGGCTCCAGTCGTTCTTGAACAAGAGAACGCTTCGCTCCTGATCGTCTTTCACCAGGCAGGCCCCGAAAGGGACCGCGAGGGCGTCCATGTCCGTATCCGGGGCGAGCCACCGTGCCAGCGTCCAGGGCGCGCTTTCGATGCGCGATTCGGCCCCGTACTCGCTTTCGAGCCGGTATTTGACGATCTCGAACTGAAGCGGCCCGACCGCCCCCAGCAGGGAGATCTTCCGCGCCGCGTCCGGCAGATCGTAGCGCTGAATCACGCCCTCTTGCAGAAGCTGGTCGAGTCCCTTGTAATACCGCTTGAAGGCGGAGGGCGTCGGGTTTGCGATGGTCGCGAAGCATTCCGGTGCAAACCGGGGAATTTCGTCGTAGACGATCTTCGGATCCTCGGTCAGCGTATCGCCGATGGCGAACGTGTCCTTGCCCACGATGCCGACCACGTCGCCGGGATAGGCCTGGTTGACGGTTTCGCGATCCTGCCCGAACAGCCGGGTCGCGCTGGCGAGGCGGATGGTCTTGCCAGCGCGAACGTGCAGGGCCTGCATATCGCGCTGAAAGCGGCCCGAGACAACCCGCACGAAGGCCACGCGGTCCCGGTGGCGCGGATCCATGTTGGCCTGTATCTTGAAAACGAAGCCCGAAAAGGCCGGATGCGCCGGGGGTATCGTCTTCCGCGCGCGGGATCTGCGCGGCCCCGGCGCGCGGGAATAGTCGAGAAATCCGTCCAGCAGTAATTGCACGCCAAAGCTGAAGAGCGCGCTTCCGAAATAGACCGGGGTCGTTTTTCCAGCCAGCACCGCGGCCGGATCGAATTCGGCGCCCGCGCCGTCGAGCAATGCAACCTCTTCGCAAATTGTGCGGTGGACGTCTTCGCTGAGCCGGTTGCGGACGATGGAATCCGACAGGTCCGCGGTGGCGACCGGCGCTCGGTAGGCTCCGCCGGGCGTTCGTTCGTAGAAGTGCGCCAATCCGGTGCGGCGGTCCCAGAGGCCTTTGAAGTCGGCGCCCGCGCCCAGCGGCCAGTTTACGGGATATGCCCCGATGCCGAGAACATGTTCCAGCTCGTCCAGGAGTTCCAGCGGATCGCGCGCCGGGCGGTCCATTTTGTTCATGAACGTGAAAATGGGCACGCCTCTCTGCCGGCAGACCTCGAAAAGCTTGCGGGTCTGGTCCTCGATGCCCTTGCCGGCGTCTATCACCATCACCGCAGCGTCCACCGCCGTCAGTACTCTATACGTATCTTCCGAAAAATCCCGGTGACCCGGCGTGTCCAGAAGATTGATGCAAAAGCCGCGGTAGTCAAATTGCAGTACGGTTGAACTGACCGAAATGCCTCGCTGTTTCTCCAGTTCCATCCAGTCGGACGTGGTCGTCCGCTGATTCTTGCGGGCCGTGACCGAACCGGCCAGGTTCACGGCTCCACCGTAGAGAAGAAACTTCTCCGTTAAAGTGGTCTTTCCGGCGTCGGGATGCGAAACAATCGCAAAGGTCCGTCGCCGGGCAATCTCGTTTTTCATTTGTCTTTCCATTGCAAGCGTGTTCTCACTGGCGTCTCAAAAAACGCGGAATATTGGAAGAGTGGGTTGTCGAATGGCGGGTAGTGTCTTACCTGAAATCGAAATCCCGAAGACACCTGTACGCCGCATCCTGCCGGCCGGGTAATGTAACGGGCTGAATCAGGGCGGACTGACGCCGCAACGCGCCCCATTGGTGCGCGTGACGGGGTTTCTTCTGGTCATTTCGACCTTCATGCACGTAGAGTATGAATCCTGTTGGTCCATGACAAGCGAATTTTCTTTCCCCTATGAATGCCGAAAAGAGAACCGTATGAAGCGCTGGTCAAAAAACTCGATTATCGCAAGACACCTATGGGTGAATTGGTTCTTCAGCGCCGCCGCATCGCCGCGCTGAACGACGCCGAGACCTGTGAGGTCAAACTGAACGGCGATTATCTCATGTCCAGCCCCCTTGCTCGCGGCACTGCTTGAACTGATCGTGCCCGAAAACATGGTCAAGAAGGTAAAAGAATAGACAAAGGACTACCGCAGAATTCGACGGTGAGTTGCCCATTTGAGGGGCGAGGTCGACGGAGCCGGAAAACACCCGGGCAAAGCAGGCCCATGAAGCCCCTCATTCCCGTATTTCTGACAGCTCAAGCATAGTTATCTGATGCTTGTCGGCTTCCGTAATTGAGAGACGTATTGGACCGGTTCGGTATAGGCGTGCCTTCCGGGTCAGGTCGAGGGACAATAGAAGGGTCCGGAGGTACACGGACTTTTGAAACTCTGTTAAAGGGTGGCAGGCCATGCCCTCACTCTCGAAGTGCGAGTTTAAGCAAAGTTGCAGGAAGCGGTCGTTTCGGTTTGGTACAGCGGCATCTGTTGTCTTGAATTGTAACAAACTCTCTATCCTGGAGTTTGTGGAGATGGCGTATCAAGACCTGGTGGCAAAGACGGGTGTTTGTGCGGAGTGAGGCCATGGTGTGTTCCATCGCTCCGAGGGCCTTTACAATAGCGATGCGACGGGGGTGCGTGAAGGCCGTGACGGCTCGGTAAATTGTGTCAATTGGCTGTTCTTCGTCGTTAAATGTCTTGCTCAGCGCAGAGAGGAGGGGCGCGGCATTCTGGATGGATGTGTCCGCGCCTGCCTTGTAGAACACGTAACTTCCCGATCGCGTAACCTGCAGGAAACCGCGGGCATTCAGATCGCGCAGATATCTGCTTGTGAGGGGGACAGGCAGGGTCAGTCGTTTTGCCAATACGGACACAGTCTGATCCGGAGTGTGGAATACCTGTTTAAGTATGCGGAGTCGGACTTTGTTGCCCAGTATGCGGCAGGTACGCCATAGGGTGGGGTGAATCGAGTCATATTGATTTGTCATCTGCGGACTTTACAAAGTCCGTGTACCACAAATCAACTCCAATCGCACAGGGATTACCCATGAGCGCGGGCCATTCGCACAGACGCTTGCCGCCGGAAAAATGCAGCCAACCGCCGTGACCATGCCCCTCCCGTCTTGCCCTGAGCGCGGGACCGGACTCATGGGTTACGGCCGCTCGACATGCGCCAGACCGTCTCCGGCGTCAGATGCCCGGTTTTCTCAGAAGACCGCCGCTTTTTGTCTTTTTATCCGACTTGCCTTATGTTTCGGTATTATCATGCTGGCACAACTTCATGAATCGTATCCCTGGCTCCTGCCCATAGCAGGCGGAGTTTCGGCTTTGCTGTTTGTCGGGACGTTGATAATCGTCCCCGTCGTTGTTCTCAGGATACCGGCCGATTATTTCAGCGGCGTAAAAAGAAGGAGCAGTCCCCGGCGGGGGAAACGCAGAGTGCCGGAGGTGATAACAGCCGCCGGGACAAACGCGGCGGGAGTATTGCTTGTTTTTGCCGGGCTCATAATGCTGGTGACTCCCGGGCAGGGACTGCTGACAATAGCGGCGGGTCTTCTGCTTGCCAATTTCCCCGGCAAATACAGACTGGAACGCTGGATAATTACACGGCGGCGCGTATGGAAGTCGGTGAACTGGCTGAGGCGAAAGGCGCATGTGCCGGAGTTGAGGCTTCCCGGAAAAAGCGCCGGAGCTTTCAGCGGAGAGCGACACGAATGAGAAATTGACATTTGCCTCGCGGGACACTAGCATATATGAATAGAAAATGAGGTCGACAGGAAGATGAGAGGCGCAGTTGTGAACGTTCAATTGAAAGAAACGGTATTTTTCTCGGTTATAGCGCTTTTCCAGGTTTGCGCTCTTTACGGACAGCCTGAAGGATCAGGCGATTCCTCGATGTCCGGGGAGTGGGTCAGGGCGGCGCAGAACCGCGAGTGGGCCGCCGACACCTGCGCCGATGAGGCGGAAACATATCTGGCATACGCCGAACAGCTCAGAAAAAAAGAGTATCTGTACGAACAGGAAAGGCGTTCCAACATGGAAAAGGCGGGCGACGCTGAAAAGAAAGCGGGCAGTCTGCTGGCGAAGGCCCTGCGCAACTATGACAGGGCTTCGGTCAACTGGAGCCGCGCCGAACGCGAGTACAAGACGACAGCAAAATCCGGGAAAGCCGGGGAAGCGCGCAGTTCCGCGGAGACCAACAAGAAAGCGGCCGCCGACTGCTGTAGAAAGGCGGCGGAAGCGTATGAGGCCGCCGCGCGGGCTTACGGCCGGGAGAACGCCGACAAGCCGGAAAAGGCAGCGGGTGCCAGCGAGATGGCCGCCAGGTACCGCGAGATGCTGGCGGCGGGCAAGTAACAGTGGCACGGGTTTCTTGCGTCTTGACTTTCCGCCCCCTCATAGTGTAAATAAACTCCAGCCGCAAAGGAGGATCGTAAATGGCCGAGATTCAGATTGAAGAGGCTCCGAAACAGATACAGGACCTTTTTAACCGGGGGTTTACGGCTTTTGAACGCGGTAATCTCGATTACGCGATAGATCTGTTTTTTTCGTGTGTCGAACAGGAACCGCGCCTTCAGAAAGCGCGGAAATTCCTGAGAGCGGCTGAAATACGCAAGTACAAACAGAGAAAGCGGAACGCGTTGAGCAATCTGGTGGACGCGGTCAAGGCGTTTCCGGGATATTTGCGGGCGCAGGCAATGCTGAAGTCGGGCAAAGCGGATCGGGCCCTGACGGCGGCGGAAACGCTTCTGAGAAATGACCCGGTCAACCCGCGGCTGGTTCGGACCTTTGCCGAAGCGGCCGCAAGCGCCAATCTTCCCTCGGCCGCAATCCAGTGCCTGGAAACCGCGCGAGAGCATAATCCGGACAATATAAGCATACTGAATTACCTCGGAGTTCTTTATCAGAAAACCGGCCGTACTCGTTCGGCCAGGGAATGTTTCGAGAAGCTTTGTGAAATAAGCCCGAATGACCCCTCGGCGATGAAATGCCTGAAGGACGCGATGGCGCTGGATTCCATGAAGACCGACGGCTGGCAGGAAGCGTCGGAGCAGGCCGGCACCTACCGCGACCTGATCCGGGATACGGACGAGGCCAAAGTTCTGGAGCAGGAGTCAAAGGCGGTTAAAAGCAGTAAGGACGTGGAGGCATTGATAGCTGAAATGCTTGTGCGTCTGGAAAAGGAACCGGAAAACATGAATTACCGCAGAGAGCTGGCGCGGCTTTATGCCCAGAACAGCCGATTTGACGAGGCCAGGGACGTGCTTAAGAAAGCCCTGGAGCTGTCACCGGGGGACCCCGAGCTGGAAAATGCACTGAATGACCTGCGTGTCCGGGAATATGACCACGAAATTGCCCGGCTTAAAGCTGAAGGGGATGAACAGGGCGCGGAAGCAAAGGCACGGGAGAAAAAGGGATATGAATTTAAAAACCTGGCGGCAATGATGGAGCGTTATCCGAATGATCTGAACCTGCGGTACAGGTACGGTCTGACCCTGTTTGAGCGGGGTGAGCTGGATCAGGCCATTCAGCAGTTCCAGCTTTCCCAGAAGAACCCGAAGCTGAGGATAAATTCGTTCTACTACCTTGCGATGTGTTTCAAACAGAAGAGGCAGTACGACCTGGCTGTGGGCCAGCTCGAACGGGCGGCTTCGGAATTGTACAGCATGGATGAGACCAAGAAGGATATCCTGTATGAACTTGGTCAGATTTCCGAATCCATGGACCAGCGGCAGAAGGCAGCCGATTACTACAAGCAGATATACCAGGTGGATATAGGCTACAAAGATATATCCAGGAAGGTGGAAGAAGTCTACAAGGACGAGCTGGAGTAGGGCGTCGGATAACGGACGACAGAGGACAGAGGGCAGATGACGGAGGGGTCAGCCGGAGTTCTTGTCCGGCGGCCGGGGCCATTCGCCGTTCATGGCAGACTGTATTATTTCCTTGGTATCGCGGGGGAAGTCGCTTCTCAGCATCCACTTGATAAAGCCCGGGTCCGACCGGATTATGTCTTTTAACAGGGCGCCTTTTTTCTTTCCGAAGTTCAAGACCAGTTTGCCGTTGGTCCATTTCAGTTTACCCGAACTGTCGGCCCAGTGAGGCTTGCGGGGATTGCAGTACTTGTGCAGTTGATCCAGATCACGCGGCAGATCGGAATATCTATGAAATTCTCCCTCAAGCACGCGCAGAGCCGCGTCGGCGTCACCCTCGGCGCCGTGCGCGTCGAAGTGCATTTCTCCGCAATAGAAGGCGAGAGCCGCGGTCAGGTCCCTCGGCTCGCGGCGGTGAAAAATGCGCTGGGCGTCTATGAGACGGCGCGTGTCGGTTTTGAATTCCATGCGCGCTCTGGCAAATTCCTCTGCGAGCATGGGGACGTCATACCTGATAATGTTGTAGCCTGCCAGGTCACAGCCTTCCAGCAGGGCGGCTATCCGGGGGGCTGCCTCCGCGAAAGAGGGGCAGTTGGCCACGTCGGCGTCGGTTAAGCCGTGAATTTCAGTTGAGTCGGGAGGAATGGGAATACCGGGGTTGACGCGGAAAACATGGGATGAACGGGTTCCGTCCGGCATGAGTTTGACGAAGGCGATTTCAATTATCCTGTCTCCACGGGGGCTGGTTCCGGTGGCTTCTATGTCGAAGGAGACAAGCGGGCGTTCGAGATTCCATTTAAACATGACGTAATCCATTCATATACAGGGCAATCTACAGCGGTTTATCCGCGCATAACAAGCTGAAATTCGTTCTTGATCGGAATGACAATTTTGTCTAGTGTCCTGCCTCGGAAATAACTCGGCAGAATGGAGAACATAATGTCTCAGCATCCCAGTTTGAAAGCGGCGAGCCGGATCGTTAAAAAGCGCAACGTTCTCAAGCGCTTTGAGCGTATTGATATCCTCAAATCCGGGGGTAAGTGGAAAGAGGGCGACCGGGCCCTTGGTTTGCCCAAAACGAAAAAGCGCGAAGCGTAGTTACGGCGCGTTTGTGACGCTTATCCTGTAGAAAAGCGGACTGAAATCCCCGGCCTCGTAGTCGGTGTAAGTATTTGTCGGATAAACAGCCGGTACGCTGGTAAAGGCCGCGCCGAAACCATCCAGAATATTCGTGCTTCGATAAATACTGTATATTCTGTTCGAGGCGGCGGCCCACGAAAGCTTTATACCGTTGGTGCCTTCACGCGACACGCCGGCGAGTTGGAACACCGAATAGGCATCGGACGGATCAGTCCCGGCAATCACCTCCTCGGCGTCCGTAAGGCTGTCGCTATCGTCGTCATCGTCGATGTTGTCGTCAACACCGTCCCCGTCGGTGTCCCGGCGGTACCCCCCCATGGTGTAAGGCGTGTACGTTACGTTCCCCGAAACCACGCAGGCCGGATTGTCATAGCGTCCCCACCAGTTGGAAACCGCGTTTACGGGATTGGTGTTGCCCTGGGCCGCGAGGCACCAGGTTATGTTGCTTTCCATGTTGTTGCGGTGGAGAATCACTTCCGTGAGGGGGTGGTCGTGCGGCCTTGTTACTCCGTTACTGCCGGAAAGCACGTAGACGCCCCAGTCGAACCCCGTGATATCGTTATCCAGAACGGCGGCCCTGACGCCGTTGTTATCAACGTCCGGCAATGCGCTGTCGTACCGGAAGACCATGCCCATGGAACCGTCGGCGTTTGCTGCCGAACCCGAAATCCGGTTATGGGTAAGCTGGTGATCTGTGTCGCGGAGGGGGTTCCACGGGTCGTAGTCCGCTTCAATCCACAGGCCCCGGGCCGGAGTGCCGCCCGGAGACACGCCGGAGACGGCTATGTTGTTGGTTCCAACGTACGCGGCGCCCTTTGCTTCCGATATCCGTATGCCCCGCACACTGTTTGTAACGGTGTTGTTCCGGATGTAAATCGGCTCGTCGTCTGTACCGAAACTATTGGCCCATACCGCGGTAACGCAGTCTTCAAAATGGTTGTAATCTATAACGAAAGGCCGCGCCATGCCTGCAGTATAGTAACAGGAATGAACATAAAGACCGGCGTTGGCGGATGCTCCGGTGATGTTTCCGATTGCGTTGTTCTCGACGGTGGAGGGGACGTGCTCGAGAAAGATGCCGGTAGCCTGTACGGCGTTGGTATGAGTGATATTGGTGATTGTGTTGTAACCGAAATAACTTCTGACGTCGTCAGCGTCGGAGGGGGAGGGGATAGAACCGTCCACCACGTGGCATATGCCGTAGCCGCCGACGGTGTAAATGGCGCAGTTACTCACGGTGAAAGGACGGCCGTTGGTGCAGTACATACCGCATTTAATATCCGCAATTCCATTGGTGTCGCCGTCTCCGATTATGGTCAGGTTCTGAAGGGTGACATTATTGGTCAGTACCGTGAAAAGGGCGCTTTCCCTGTTGTCGGTGTCGTAGGGGCGTATTACGGTGCGGGATTCGTGCCTTGAGAAAACCGGGTATGAAGGGTGATAAACGTCCGCGCCGGTAATGGTGACGGGGTTGGTTATAATGACCCATTCGGCGTAATTGCCAGTGGCCACGTTGATGACGTCACCCGAAGCGACGTTCGCGGCCGCATGCGCAATGGTCCGCCAGGCGTCGGTTTCGGGACGGCCCGCGTTGGTATTTGCTCCGTCCACAGCCACATAGTAGTCCAGGGCCCGGCAGGGCGCGACGACCGCCAGATATACCGCGGCCGTCAGGCACAAAAGCCGGCCGGCCGGAAACCTGTCTGTGTCTGTCAATCGCATCATCAATTTAATATTACCACATCAATACGTAAGTTTTCCAGCAGATTACACTGGCGTTGAGTTCTGTTTTATGATGTAAATTCATATATGAGCAGACGCAGTATGGAAAAGCATATCGATCAGGTCCAACTGCTTCAGACGGGCGAATTCTGGAAAGTCCGCGGAATAGTGCGGCGAATCGCGCACGATTTCAACAATCTCCTCACACCGTTTACCGCTTACCCGGAACTGATCAAGAGTGAATTGCCTGAAAATTCACACGCCAGGGGCCTTATAGATTCCATGTCCGAATGCGTGGATGACATGCTGGGCATTACATCTCAGCTCTTCGAGTTGGCCAATCCCGGGTCCATGGGCAGTGAGATGGTGCATCCGAACCTGATTGTCAGGGAGGTTTTATCCGAATTGCAGGGTTCTTCCGTGCCGGAGGGAGTGACGATACACTTCGCTCCGTCGGATGATACAGGCCGCACCAGGGCTTCGACAAACGACGTTTCAACTGCCGTTCGCAATATCTGTATTAACGCCGTCGAAGCCGCTGGTCCCGAAGGCGAAATCAGAATATCAACAGAGGCCGTCAAATCGGACAAAACCAATGGAGGCGCGGGAGACGCCGTACCGCCCGGCGACTATATAGTGCTGAAGGTAAAGGATACGGGCAAGGGTGTTCCAGAGGCAATTGCACAGCTGGCATTCGAGCCTTTCGTTACGACGAAGAAAAAGCCGGAGCGCAGGGGAGCCGGCCTGGGGCTGAGCGTGGCGTATATGGCGGTGCACCGGCACGGCGGCTATCTGAATTTTGAAAACTCCGCTGAAGGCGGCGCGGAATTCCGGATATACCTCCCCAGGTCGGAGAACGCAGTCGCAAAAAGGCAAGGCGCGGCTGTTTCAGCGGGGGAGACGGCCGGCGGCAGGAAAGTGCTTATAGTGGACGATGAAGAAAACATCCTGAAACTGTTTCAGCGGATTCTGTCCGAGTCCATGCCGGATGTTGAGGTAGATACCGCCTCCGACGGCTCCACGGCCGTGGAAATGTTCGGCAAAACGCCCTACCAGGCGCTCGTACTGGATTTACACATGCCGGGAATGAGCGGTACGGAGGTGTTCGGAAATCTCTCGGAGAGGTGCAGGAAAAGCGGGACCCGGATGCCGGGCGTTCTCTTCTGCACGGGATTCGCTCCTTCGGACTCGGACAGCGAGATTGTTACCTGCAGTCCTGAACGCTGTCTCCTTTTTAAACCGATTTCGGCCGATGTGCTGGTCGACATGGTTCGAAAACTGCTGAAGTCATGAAAATCGTCCGATCAGCGCGGAGCATGCAGAAGCTTTCGCGGTCAGCGAAGCTGGCCGGTAAAACGGTTGGGCTTGTTCCCACGATGGGATTTCTTCATGAAGGACACTTGTCCCTGATACGGAAGGCGAGAAAGAAGTGCGAACTGCTGGTGGTGAGCCTGTTCGTAAACCCGGCGCAATTCGGGCCCGACGAAGATTTCAGCCGCTACCCGCGCGACCCGGCGCGCGACAGACGTTTTTGTGAAAAAGAAAAGACGGATGTGCTGTTTTGTCCGAAAACGCGGGATGTCTACTGTCCGGATCACAGCGTGTTCGTGAATGAGAACGATTTGTCCGGAGGGCTGTGCGGAGCTTCAAGGCCGGGACATTTCCGCGGTGTACTCACAGTTGTCGCCAAACTGTTCAATATCGTTCAGCCGGACGTGGCGGTCTTCGGCCGAAAGGACGCACAGCAGTTAAGAATCATAGAACGCATGGTTCGGGATTTGAATTTTCCCGTCAGGATAGTTACGGCTCCGATTGCGAGGGAATCCGACGGCCTGGCAATAAGTTCCAGGAACGTCTATCTGTCCGGCCGGGAACGCGCCAGGGCCGTATGCCTCCGCGAATCCCTGTGTCTGTGCAAACGCATGTACAGGAGAGGCACGAAGGACACAAGAGTCATAAAGTCGGCTATGAAAAAGCTGATTGAGAACGGTTCGCCCAGGGTGGATATAGATTATATCGAGGCAGTCGACTACGCGACGCTTAAACCCGCTAAGAAAATAGTTGCACCGACACTTGTGGCCCTTGCGGTTTATATCGGGAAGACGCGTCTTATAGACAACACCGTGGTGGGAGAATAGAGGACAGTGTTTCTTTAAGCTTTCTTCCGGCGCGTGGACATTGTCCTGGCCTCGATGGCGGAATTCAAAAGGGACTCAAGCGGGACGTCGTGCGGTACGAATACCACCTCTCCGGCAAGTTCCTTCGGCTGTGAACGCGGATTTTCGCACAGGACCACGATTCCGGCTTCCGGCCGCAGTTTCAGAACGGCTTTCAGCAGTCCGGCCGTTTCCGTGCCCATTAAACGTTCATCGAGCATCATCGCGTCGAGCCGGTCGTGTTCCTGTACGGTCGAAAGGGCCGAGGCTATATTGTCAACCGATACTGTTTCCAGGCCGAGTTTCGCCAGCCGTCTGCTGAGGTCCCGGGCCGTGTGACGAGTGCCGCCCAGGAGTATTGTCCAGTGACTGACGTAGGACTTGAGCTCTTGTGGCAGAGGCGCGTCCGTTTCGACTCCGTTAGTTTTTAATGTACCCCGCGGGAAACGAATACGGTAAACGGTGGAAGCGTCGGCGGTGGCGAGAATTTCAAGATCTCCTCCCTGTTCTTCAAGCATTGATCGTATCACCGATTCAATGACTCCCGCTTCATATGTTGATTCCCCGGCGGAAACCGCCGACGTGTTCGTTGAGGGCCGTGATCCAAGTCCGGCGAAGGAATCAGTACCGGAGGGCGCGGCTGTAACCAGTACAACACACGCAGCCCGGGCATCCCCTTCCATGAGCGGTCCGGATCCCGCCCTTCCGGCGGAAATAAGAAGATTCGCGGTTTGTCCGGCTCTTTCGGCGGCCAGCAGGCCGACGTTGAGAACGAGTTGTTCCACTTGAAGGGCGCTGAGCGAGACCGCGGGCAGGTCGGGTTCAATTGTCTCCTTGACGGACCAGCCCTCGGGCAGGCTGTTTCGCAGGTCGTCGGCGGCATTGTGAAGATGTTCCGAGGTCAGTTCCGTTGCTTTTCCCGTTACGACCGGTTTTGACAACTCCACGAGATGATTGGCCACGGCAAGGCCGCGTTCCGCGTTTTCGCGAATATACTTCAGGGATCGGGAGAATGCCTCCGGGCCGGTATCATTGCGCTGAAGTACGGAAGCGTGTCCCGAAATACCGAGCAGAAGATTGTTCAAATCGTGCGTGATCCCGCGGGTAATCTGGTTTATAAGCTGTATCCTTGCCGTCTGGCGGCGCTGAAGATGTTCGAGGTTCATGGCGGTAACGTCGCTCACAAGCAGAAGCACGAGATTCAGAGCTTCACCTGCCTGCCCCCTGAAGCGTATTACCCGGCTTTCTCCGTCTACTACCTGTTCCCTTTCGATTTCAACCGGGCGGCTTGCCCTCAGGAGCAGATCCCTGTCGGCGCGGGTGAGACCGTCAAAAACTTCCGTGATGTCTTCGCGTCCGGTGAGGGGAGAATTGACCATTTTACGTGCAGACGGGTTAGACCCTGTAATATGACCTCTCTTATCTACGACCAGGAGGCCGTCCTGCAGGTAATCCATGGCGCTGACGAGGTGACCTATACGTCTCCGGCTCTCCGCTTCGGTGGAAAATCGGATTGCCCACATTCCGAAAGCTCCGGCGGTAAGCATGAAGCCCATGGTCAGGGTCCAGAGAATGACGGTGACGATTTTAAACTGTTCGATCGCCATCTGCTCTTCAAGATAAAGCAGGGTGCGCCATACCGCCAGCGCGGCCATGGCAAAGAGAACTATCAGTAAGGCGGCGTAACTCCAGGCTTCTCTCGAAAACAGGCGCATAGGACGGTTACAGGTTACAGGGTTACAAGTTACTGGTTCAGATTGTAAATTGAAATGCGGCGTTGGTCACGGGACAAACGCCGCATTCAGAACATTGGTCTTGCCGTGCATTTACCGCCGTTTGCGCAGAAGGCGGGAAACCGCTTTCTTCCGCCGTTTCTCCTGCCGGCGGTCCATCTCCTCCTGCAGTACTTCCATTTCACCGTCGAATTCAGCGCGGTCGGCGGCGGCCTTTATGGCGTGTCTGCGGGCCAGCCTTGTCTCTTCCGGCAGACCGGTATCCCTGGCTATCTCCGCGGGACGTGCCAGTCCTACTGTCACGAATATAATCGTTTCCTGCTGGGACTTTTCCCGGTGAGTATGAGAAAAGAGGCGCCCGATAAGCGGAATGTCGCCCAGAAGCGGAATCTTACTGGTATTGTCTTCGTCCTTGGTTTCGGTGAGCCCGCCTATTGCCACGGTTTTCCCGCTCTCGAGACAGAAGAGCGTGCTGATTCTTTTCTGCGCGAGTATGGGATATTTCGTAGCGCCGTCCGGTGCTATGTCGTAACGTACCAGCCTGTTGAGTTCCGGCTTGATCGAGACGGTAATATTGCTCTCCGTGTTGACAGTGGGAGTCACGGTCAGCGTTACTCCGAGTTCCACTTCGTCGCCCGGTGTATAGGTCGTGAACGGGGCGGTGGTTTCCGTGGCTGGCGTTACCTGCGCCTCGAATGGCCTCTCGGTTCTGCCGATATGGATTTTTGCCTCCTGTTCGTTCGCCACGATTATCTTCGGGTTGGATACCATGGTTACGCCGTCCATCTGCTTCAGAGCGCTGAGGATAAGCCTGAACTCCTCCATGCCTATGACCGCGGTTCTGAAGTCGGACGCGGTTTTGCTGTACGAGTTCTCCATATTGAGCGTCTTTTCATCTCCCTTGTCGATCGTGTCTGCTATCGAGCGGGTGGGGGTGATGGTTTCCGTCTTGGTGTAAATGCCCGATCCCGGAGGGGATTCTTCCCATTCCGTCGTGCTTTCCTCGTACTGCCGCATGTTGATGTCATAACGCTTGTCGACCGTATCGAGGTTGTTCCGTTTATCCCATCGGGACCTGGCTTCGGTTCTGCTGTCACTCCATTCTCTCTGTTCGCCTACGTGCCAGTTCAGACTGCCGGCCGTTAACTCGTAACCTTCGAGTACCTGCCAGTTGATGCCCAGGTCCTGTATGGCCGAGTCGTCCAGCTCCAGGAACTTGGCTTCGATGAATACCTGCTCACGCAGTGTGTCCATGTCTTCTATCACCTTGCGGATTTCGCCCAGGTTCGCGGAGGTGGTTCTCATGACAAGGGCGTTTCTCGACGGGAAGGGCTGTACGCTTCCCCGCGCGTCGAGCATATTGCGTACTACACCTTCGACATCGGAGACCTTCGCGTATCTGAGCCTCACGGTTTCCACTATCAGCGGATCCTCTCCCTCGGTCTTGGAAATAATAGCGTAAATCTTCGAGCCGGGAGGCTTTTCGACAAGGGCGAGATTATGCTGGTCCAGAATGGTGGTAAGGGCCGTTTGCCACTCGACGTCCTTGAGGTTGGCGCTTACCCGGCCCGTCAGGCTCGTGGTTGCCGCAACTATATTTGCGTCGGAAAGCCTCTGGAACAGGGATACCACGTCGGACATGGGCACGTCGGTGAGATCTACTGTTATACCGGTCTCACTTTCCCTCACCTTCGCGCCGGGTATTTCTCCTTCTTCCTCGCTTGAAAGGACCACGAACTCGCTTTTGCCGCCTCCCGCGGAGGAGGGAGGCTGTCCTGCGACCTCCGATCTTCCGGCTTCCTGTCCCGTCGCGATTGCGGAATAAACGTAAACAAGCACGGCCACCGGCGCGCACATGAGCGCCAGCGCTGTAACGTAGAATAATGTTTTTGTTTTCATTGTCAGTCCCCCGCTTTCATTGTGAACAGGCGTCAACGCCTGAATTGATTCCTGCCGTTATCTGTGCATCGTTACTCCTGAGATTTTACATCAATACGCTTAACCGAAACCCCGTTTTTGGTTATAGACTCTATTTGCAGGCGGTACACCATGCCGTCTTTCAGAAGGCGCAGGATTTGACCTGGTTCTACAACACCTACTCCCTCTATGACCGCCATGTTTTTGTCCGCGCGGGATACTATCGCGCTGACTTTGATTTCCGGCCATTCGATTTTTTTACTCCGGGGCCCCGGCCGCGGCTGCGGGGTGACGCCGGACGGTACCGGCAGACCGGCATCTTCTTCGCGGGGCTCATATCCCGGCGGCCAGAACGGGTCGCGCAGATCCTCCTCAAGCGAAAGTTCCCCGGCTTTGAGGGGTATTTGCGATGTGTCGGGGCTGTCGGCCGAACACAGGCCGTTGGTAAGAAACACGGCCAATCCGACCAGAATACTTATGCAGATATCAGCCTTCATTTTGTTTCTCTCCGCCGGGAGCGTTCTCTTCCGCCAGTTTGCGCCGCAATTCCTCCGGTTTCCGGTAGTCGTCCCATATAGGCCATTGAATATCCACCTTAACACTGTGCAGTTCAACGTTATCTTTTCTCGCGCCCGATACGGAAAGATCGGCGACGGAAACATACGGATTGTCCGACTCAATTTTCCGGAGAAACCGGAGCAGGTCCGTGTAAGTACAGTCGAGCACAACGGATACACGATAAGCCCGGAACATATTCTCCCTGGAGGAGCCGGGTCTTTTCGGAACACCGGTAAATCCCTTTTCGCTGATGTTTTTGAATTCGATACCCAGATCGGCTCTGTGTTTTTCCAGCTCTTCGGTGGCCGGCAGGAGGTAGTTGCCGCCCAGCCGCGGATGAAGGAGGTATTTATCCGCTACACTGAGCAATTCTTCGAGTGTCTCGCGGTTTGTCCCGTGGTACTCGGACATTTTTTCTATGTCTCTGCTGGCGTCTTTCAGAAACGCTTCCGCCTCGGCGATCCGGCTTTCATATTGCTTTTTCTTTGCCGAGAGGGGTTTAAGGGCGCCCGCGTAAAGACCGTAAATTACCGCGGCGGTCCCGAGCCCTATCAGCATCAGGACTTTCTTACGCTCGTTTTTGTCTTCCGGAAGTTTCATTCGAACAGCATCGGTTTGTATTGACACGTTATTTCAAAAACCCGGTCTTCGGGCCCGGCGCCCGCCGAAGTATCTCTTCGGCCGTGCAGGCTTCTTTCTTCCACTTCTTCACTGAAAGGTTCGGCACTGCCCAGTCGGGAGTGGAGAGTCTTGACGCCTGATTCAGCGGTCGGACCCCTGGCCATGCCGCTGATCTCCAGCTTGTACAGCCGTGCCGGGACTTTGTTTTCGTGAATACGTAATGAATGCGAAACGCGCAGAGACTTGAATTGAATGGAAGGGGGAACCAGCATCTGCAGTGCGCGCATGCGGCAGGACCAGTCAATACGGGATTTCTCCCAACCCTTCAATTCCCTCAATGCATTCTGGTTTTCATGCATTTTCCCGCGCAGTGCTATGGCGGCTTTCTGTTTGGGTTCGGCCTCTTTCTTCTGCTGTAGAAGCAGTCTGGCCCGCGCTCCGCTTCCGTATATATCCATGGCCACACAGCCGCCGATAACGATAAGCAGAAGCGGCACGGCGAAAGCGGCAATGCGTGTAAGCGATTTAAGGCTTACGACACTCCCGCTTCGCTGTTCCGCTTCCAGTATTAAATCAACGCGCAGGTTCATGTTTCCTCAAAAGTTCCGAGCCCGGCCCCGATAGCCGCCGCGTACTGCCATTCTTTGCCTTTTGCCGCTTCCGGGAGCGCCCCGGACGACACGGAAAGGCCCTCAAACGGGTTCCAGCCCCCCGTTTCCACTCCCATGGCCGAGCTTATCTCTTCTATCGAGTCCCTCGAAACCGTCAAAGCTCCCGAAACGTATATTTTTGCAAGCTGGCAGTTTTCGCGTCTTTCAAGAAAATCACGCGACACCACCATCTGCTTTATGACGGGCGTGAGTACCTCGTTTACGAGCTGGGAAATGTCAAAGGATCCGTCCGACATGATGCCTTCGGCCGTCTCCTTATCCACGCCGAGACCTTCCTGCACCCTGCCCAGAATCGTCTCGGTTCCGAGGTCGAATCGCCTGATGAGCGAAAGAGAGCCCTTGTTGAATAACGCAAAAGAACTTACCCGGCTGCCGAAATGCGCCATGCCGACGGCCTGGTCTTTCTGGTTCGACGCTGTCGCGTTCAGGAAGGCCGTCATTACCGCGAGACCCGAAACCTCCAGAGAGAAGGGCGCCGGCAGTCCGGCCGGAAGCAGGGGCGTGACAATGGAGGCTTCTTCTTCGGGAAGAGCAACGGTCAGAACCCTCGATTCCGATTTTCCATGTCCTCGAGCTATCAGTTTGTAGGCAATACGGTATTTATCGGGATTTTCGAGTCTCAGGCTGTCCAGGAGTTTGTGCTCGGAACTTTCACCGAACTGGCCGGGAAAGCTCAGAAGCTTTACAATGGCCCCGGAGCCGGGTACGCAGACCGAGGCATAACGGCCTTTCAGCTTTCCGGACAGTTCCAGGGGCGCGGGAGGCTCCTCCACAGCCGTCCCGGCGGGGGGAAGAATATCCGCCCCGACGACTTGTACTTCATCGCCGGATTTACGCATATGGACGACGGGAGTCCCGTAAGAGGCGATCTCAATGCCCGCCAGATCGGCGGGACCGCTTTTAATCTGTTCCAGAATTTCGCTGAAAGACTTCATTGCGTGCTTTCACTTTCCGCAAAATAGTATAAGCAAGATCCGTGCAAGACAACAAAATACTGCAGTATATATGAACATTTCCAGCCTAAATATTGCGTAAAAAGTGCCAAACGGTTCTTTTTTGCCCTTGACGGGTACAGGATGCGCAAATGGCGGCAACTCTCGCAATTGCGAAAAACTGAGTCGAGATATACGAGGGGAGAGGACGGATGACGGAGGACGGAGGACAGAGGACAGATGAGGGAGGGGAGGGGAAAGGATTAAGATTGTGATTAAGATTGGCATTAAGATTGGGGGCGTTTTCGGGTTAGTAGTGTGGGTGCCCACCATATGTGGTGGTACGAGAAACAGGAGGAATCGTGTAAGCGAGTCGGGTAAGTGTATCCGTCCGCCGCGGCGGAAAGGGTGGCGGTTAAGCGGGTCGGTTAAGCGTGGGGAACGCGCGAAGCGCCACACTTACACGCCTTCTTAAGCGCACTCTTCACCGACACACATTGTCGGATACCCGACCCGCTTAACCTACGCAAAATGAGCTGCAAACGGTCTGGTACAACATGTTGGGGTTACCCATACGAAACCCGGAAGTACCAGATTGGGATTAAGATTCCGGGGTACTTCAGATGCCCGCACTCTTGACAGGAGATACGGGGGCGGGTTAATATACAAAGCACAACACAGCAATTACAGGAGGCCCGTTGAATGCCGCGGTCGAAAGGCAGACTCAGGATAGAAGATATACTGGTTGAGCACAACGCCATAAGCGCCGAACAGCTCAAGGAGGCAGTCCAGGCCACGGAGTCCAGCGGGACGAGGCTGGAAAAATACCTTGTAGACAAGGAGATGGTGGAACCGGCCGCAATGACCCTTGCCATCTCCGAATACCTCGGCATGGCCCCGATTGCGCTGGGGCATTTTACCTCCGGCGAAGAGCTGATGGAACTTGTGCCCAAGGAAATTCTCGCCAGGCACTGGGCCGTACCGGTGGCCAGGGCGGGCAAAACGCTCACGGTCGCGCTGGGAGATCCGTTCGATATCACAGCCATGGACGATCTGCAGATGCAGAGCGGACTGGAAATCATTCCGCTTGTGGCTTCCGAAAAGGACGTGATTGCGGCTCTTGACCGTTCCTTCCCGGAAGACGAGGCCGGTGAGACCGTCAACATGGAAGAACTGATGCAGGACGCGGACGCGGATCTGGAAATCAGCCATGAGAAGGTGGAGGAACAGGATGACGAGAACATCGACGCTGTGCTGGAAAAAACCGACCAAGCCCCGGTTGTACGGATGGTGAGCATGATCCTGGTCGAGGCGATGCGGAAAGGCGCCAGCGATATCCACTTCGAACCGCAGGAGAAGGATCTCAGTTTGAGATACAGGATCGACGGCTCCCTTGTGGAAATGCCCAGTCCCCCCAAGGGCCTCCAGGCCGCCATTCTTTCCAGAATGAAGCTGATGTCGGGGATGGACATTTCCGAGCGCCGTATACCGCAGGACGGGAGGATCAAGATCAAAGCCCTGGGCAAGGAAGTGGACCTGCGGGTCAATACCCTGCCCACGATTTTCGGCGAAAAGGTCGTAATGCGTCTTCTGGACAAGAGCTCCCTGTTTCCGAACCTGGCCGCCCTTGGCCTTGACGATGAGGCTTTCAAGGCCATGAAACGCGCCGTGGGGGCGCCGAACGGCATTGTGCTGGTTACGGGACCCACCGGAAGCGGCAAAACCACGACCCTGTACTCGTGCCTGATGGAACTCAACCGCCCGGACGTGAATATCATGACCTGCGAGGATCCCGTGGAATACCAGCTTCCCGGGATCAACCAGGTGCAGATCAATTCATTTGTCGGCCTTACGTTCGCCGCGGCGTTGAGATCCGTGCTGAGGCAGAGTCCCGATATCATACTCGTGGGTGAAATCAGGGATTCGGAAACGGCGGAGATAGCCATAAAGGCCGCCCTCACGGGCCACCTCGTGCTCAGCACACTCCATACGAACGATGCCGCCGGAGCCATAACGCGTCTTACCGACATGGGCGTGGAACCATCGCTTCTGGCGCCTTCGCTTGTTGTTGCTCAGGCACAGCGGCTGATTCGGAAACTATGCGGTTCCTGCAGGAAGAAAATGAAGGAAGTGCCCGGGGAAATGCTCAAGGCATACGACATCGAGCCTTCGTTCTTTGAAGATGCAACGATTTACAAGGCCGGCGGATGCGCGAAGTGCCACGGCAGTGGGTACAAGGGACGGCTGGCCATAATGGAGGTCCTGCCCGTGGACCGGGACCTGAGAAAGGACATTCTTGACGGGTCCAGCACGGGGCAGATCAATGAGAAAGCGCAGAAGAAGGGAATGCTCTCGTTGAAGGAAATAGGCTTGAGGAAGGTTAAGGAAGGGATCACCAGTCTTGACGCGGCACTGCGCGTCACGGGCGGCGGAGAGTAGCGATGGCCGGAAAACAGGGCAGAAGCAAAGTATCGGACATACTGGTAGAACGCAAAGCGGTGGATGCCGACGCGCTGAAGACCGCGCAACAGGAGGCTTCTTCCAGCGGGATCGCCCTGGAAAAGTATCTGGTGGAAAACGACGTGGTTCCGGCCGCGGAGATGACCCTGGCCGTCTCCGAGTACCTGAATATCCAGCCGATAAATCTTGCCCATTTCGTGCCGGATGCCGAGCTTGTGGATATGATTTCCTGGGAAGCGCTGAAGCGGCACCAGGCCGTGCCGATCGCGAAGACCGGCAGAAATCTTACGGTTGCCCTGGGCGACCCGTTCAA
>JAWODU010000062.1:0-20452 GCA_046483125.1 Kiritimatiellia bacterium | reverse complement strand
TTCCTCGCCTCCTCGCGCGCGGCCTCAGCCTGCGACCTCACCCGCGCAAGACGCTCTTCAAAGGCCTCCCTCTCGGCCGCGGCGCCTTCGGCGATCTCCTTTTCGCGACTCCGCGATTCCTCAAGCTCGCCTGAAACCGCCGTAAGCCTGCCCTCCAGATCCCCGGCACGCTCCTCAAGAGAAGCGATCTTCCTGTCCGCTTCTTCAACTCTTTTCCCGGCCGCCGCCTCCGATTTCTCAACCTGACGCCTCAGTTCCTCCGCCTCGGCCGCACGGCTTCTGTCTTCCTCCGTGATTTCCTTTATCTTCCGTTCCAGTTCGGCTTCCCTGGCCTGAAATTCTTCAACAGCCTCCGCTCTCTTTTCACGCTCGGCTTCAAGCTCCTCCCAATCAGCCCTTGCCTCCTCCTTCGCGGCGGCCAGATCGGACTCCAGCATCCGGATGTGCTTCTTCAGGTTCTTTTCGCTCGATCCTGCGTCGTCCTTAAGCGCGGTAACAGCCTGTTTCTGATTCTTCAGTTCCGCCTTTGAAGTTTCCAGATTATCCTGAAGTTCGTTTATCCTGGCCTGCAGTGTGTCCACCTCTCCGGAAAGTTCCGCGATTCTCTCAGCGGATTCGGCCCGCACCCTGTCACGTTCGCCGCGCAGTTCCTCGAGTGAGGACTCCATCTCCTTCGCAAGCTTGCCCGACCTCTCGGCTTTAGCCGCCGATTCCTCGAGATCGCGCTGAAACTCCGCTTCTTTAACCAGCCACGAACGTTTTTCTTCGCGGTAAATTTTTTCCCACTTGGTTTCTTTTCTCGAAACAAGCTTGTCGTCCGAGGCCCGGGCCGCCGAAGACTTCAACAGGTCGTATACGTGAAGTTTCTTGCCGGACACGCGGTTCTTGATTTCGGCATCCGAAGACAGTTTTCCCTGCTGGTGAAGGTGGGGGACGGCCAGCATATTGAAAGGACCCCAGGCCGACCCGTCCGGCATGGCGGCGATCCAGTCCATCTTCAGGTCCGGCAGTTCCTCGGCCTTGAACCATCGCACCCTGTTCTGGGACACCTCGTTCCCCGGTACTATCCGGCTCTGCGCAGCCCATTCGCAAAGCGTCTTGAGATCGGCGGGACCGTAGATTCGGCCGCCTTCAACTCTGAGATACCAGGAACCGGATTTATCACTGCCGCGTCGAAGATTTTCGAGTACTCTGGACATGACTGAACAGACGTTCCTATATTGTGGCGCTATTCAAGCACCAAAGAAGGCTCCTGCAAAGCTATTTTTCCTGCTTGTTTGCCGTAGCAATTCCGCTAGTCTATCTGCCGAATACCGCAACCCGTCAAACGGAAAAAGTTATGTCCGAATACCCGCACGGCAAAATTCTATCGGGAGACAAGAACGGCCTCAAGTCCGCTCATGAACAGTTTTCCGCGATTCCGGTGGATCTTGAATCCCACCCTCAATTCGGGACCTCGCCGTACTCGGAATTGCAGACTACTCTCTCCGCCCCTGTCCAGGTTACAGGACCGGGAACTTTTCTGGGCAAAGCAAGGCGGACCCTCTGCTTTGAACCGACGGGGTTGAAAGGATGGTGGCTTGACAGGAGCGATCTTCCCGATTCCATGCCGATTCGCGTGTCCGTCAACAACGTCTGGACCACCGTCCGCAATATCGTCCTCTCCAGCGGTTCCCCGCACAACTATATGCGCATGGTTGAACATATAGCGGCGCTTAAAACAGGTCTGGGGCTGGACAATGTAATGATCCGGATGGACTCCGGAGATCCGCCTTTGTTCGACCGCAGCAGCGCCGATATGGTTGAAGCCATTGAAAAATCCGGCATAGTGACCGGCGTCGATCCGGCGGTTTACTATACGGTTTCCGAGCCCGTGACAGTCTGCGGCCCGGGTAACAGTTTTCTCACCTTTCTGCCCGCCGCGCCCGGAGACCGGAAGCTTCTTGTGGACTGTGCCGTGGATTTCCGGTCGGCCATCGGAAAGCAGAGAGTCCGTTTTACGGTGAGCCGCGATTCCTTCAGGAAAGCCTCGACCGCGCGCACCAATACCACCTTCTGGGTCATGCTCTACTGCCGAACTATAGGAAAGATCTTCGCGGACGTGCGCAACCTTGGCTACACCCCCGGCAACATACTTATCGTCGGCCGTAACCGTTACATCAACCGGCCGCGGCTCCTCAATAGCGGCAAATCGCTGGAAGCGGTATGGCACAGGGCGACCCTGGACCTGCTGGCCGCCGTGGCCTTGATAGACCGGGGCCGTTTTGCCGGGACAATCGTTTCCTATAAGGCGGGTCATACCCTGGACGTTACCATGATTACGGAGCTTTACCGGCGCGGTCTTCTTGTCCAGCACACGCGCTGAACGTTATTCTGCCTTCTCCCGCCGGCTTTTTTCCTCGCGTCCACGCGCGTAGTCGGAAACCGCCTTGCGGTGCGCTTCGTCCCCCTCATCGCCCCGGCGCCTGGCATCCAGTTCCTTGAGAACGGCGTCCTGCCCGTAAATCACCAGCTGATCGCCGCCCGTAACCTTCGTTTTGCCGTCAGGCGCGGCAACGTAGTCGCCGTCCGGTCGCTGGATGCCGATGACAATGACGCCTTCATCCGAGAGCGCGGCGTCGGCGAGCGTCCTGCCGTCCAGCCAGTCGCCCTCTTTCACAGCCATCTCCTGAACCTGGTGGTTTTCTGCCAGGTGCAGAAGACTCGCGTAATCGCGTATATTCAGATCGGTCCATTTCTCCAGGGCCCTGCTGATGCATCCCGATAACCAGCGGTCGACAAGCCTGCTAGCGGCCAGAGACCATAAAAGGACAAGGCCCATGACGAGAATGATGACCTTGTTCAGCGCCGTCATAGAACCTGGGCCGGTGTCCAGAAAAGTCAGAAGCAGAGAAGCCACCGCGGATACTATTCCCGCGTTACCCATAAGCATCAGGACCATGGCAATGCGCCGGCGAACGGGATGATTGACGATACATTCGGATTCCGCGGTGGTAAAACCGACGCCGGTAAAGGCCGATCTCGCCTGGAACTGCGCGGCCTCCTTCGAGAGACCCGTGTGAACGAGCGTCACGGTCGCGATCCGCGTGGCGATCAGCGATACAGTCAGAATTACAAGCAGAGAAACAACCGCAGCCATACCGCATCCTCCCGGCAGTTTCAGGTCACCAGCCGATTTGCCGCTTCCTTGACATTCTTCGTCCCCAGTGTTTCCCCGCAAACCGAACACTGATAACTGTGAATTGCGCCGTGCGGCAGAACCAGCAGAAGTTTTTCCCTTACGCGCCGGGAACACCTGCAGCGGGGACAGTACAACTCGGAAGCTCGAAGATTTTCAAACTGCTTCTGCATCAGGCCGGTACGCCGGAACAGCGCGCCTATGAACTTTTCTTCTGCGGCGCAGGCTTTTTCGGAGTTTGGGACTGGCCTGCCGGAGACGCGGGTTTTTCGCCTTCCTGCTCGCAGGCCTTGCGGAGGGTCTCGCTGATTTCGTCGAGTTTCTTCATCAGCTTGTCCCAGTTATCCTCTGCTTCGCGAAGTTCAGCGTCCTGCCCGGCGGCTTTTTCTTTTGGTTCCTCGGGCTTTTCAGCCGGCTTATTGCTCTGTTCCGTTGTTTTCTTAGCCTCTTCCATTCCTTCCTCCCTTCGCGCTTTGGCCGTCAACGCGGCACCACTGCGCCGTGCGTGCAATTACCAGGATTCTCAGTTACAGCTTTTGTGTACAGAACGGTGAACATACCACCATGAAAGACGTCTTGTCAGCCAAAAAATTCGGGCGCTATCAGTGACGGAAGAACACCATACTTCCCTCCGGGATTGCCGTTTCCTCAATCAGGTTTCCGGGCACTATACTGCCGTCCGGAAGGCGGTAAAGCGTGGAGGGAAAATCCCACTGCTTGCCGCAAACGTCAAAAGCGCTCCTTTTCGCGGTGATGTGGCCCCCGTAAATATAGCCTACCAGCATTTTTGTATGCTCGGACAGGGAGTTCAATTCGGACTCGTTCAGTTCGTTCCCCTGTTTTACGCGTCCGTTCGGAAAGAAGTAAATCGTCGTTTTGCTCGCGTATTCCTCGCCGGCTATCTCCCCGGCGGTGTTTCCATGCACTCCAATCTCCTGCACCGTTTCCTGAATGTTTTCCTGCGGTTCTCCGCTCGTAATAACGCGCGTTCCCGGCGGGATTGCTTTCCAGTCGCGTATTTTATCACCTTTCCGCTTCCGCCCGTCCGGAAAAATATACACCGTTTCGGCACTGGCGTACCGGTCCCTGGCTATATCCCAGGCCGACCTCCCGGCCGAGATCACGTTTTCTTCTCCGTCCCGGTCGCCCCCGACATTGGCGAGAGACCTGCGCCCGTAGAGAACGTCGTGCAGATACCCGTCACCTGCCACGAGGCGGCCGGACCTGACATCGGGGTCGTACGGCGGGCGTTTGCTCAGCCCCAGTCGTTTCCTCACGGTATCCGTCGCGAACAGCATCCCGCATCGCTTGCGGCCCCGGTGCGATCTCCTGTGCCACCTGTTCGGAACGCCGTAGGCGATCATACTGTGAGTCAGAACCCGCACGTCCGGAACTTTGTATATGCGCTGAAGCTGTGACAGCAGTTCCTTCACGGCCGAATACTGGGCCTCCGTGATGTCCCTGTTGTGATATCCCACCACTTCAATTCCCACCGAGTGTTCGTCCAGATTGCTCTTTCCGTTCCATATACTTCGGCCGGCGTGAAAGGCCACCCTGGACTTTTCTATTATCCGGTATACCTGTCCCGCTCTGTCTACGAAATAGTGGGCCTCGCCTCTCCGATGCACCTTCTTGAGGGAGCCTTTCTTGGGGCCCTCCGTAGTGTGGAGAATTATATACCGCGTGCTTTTTCGTTTCGGCCGTTCCCGGTTGCGCGGACTGTAGTAACTGCGGATATTGAGTTCTCCCGCCCGCGAAACCGTTCCGGCCCCAAAAGCGATAAGGGCCGTTACAAGCAGGAAACAACGCTTAACGTTCACAATATTCACCCACGCGTTCATTTTACCATCCGGGCACAATTTGTAAAGCAAGGTTGAGCAGACTGCCCACGGTCAAAGCCGAAACTATCATTATTGCCGCGGATTTCAGCATATCGACCACTCCAAGCTCCCGGATCATTACCGCGAAAGTCGCCACACACGGGAAATACATGGCCAGTACAACGCTGGCTACTATTAACTGCCTTGGATTCAGACCCAGCGGAGCCAGCATTCCGACCGCCACGTCCTTTCTCAGAAAACCGATTACCAGTCCTCCCACACTCTCCTGCGGGAGGCCCAGCGCGCCGGTCACAACAGGCCGGGCGATTTTTCCTGTAAATTGTATGATCCCCAGCGCGTAAAGCAGGTTCACGATAAATACGCCTGCCAGGACCCAGGGCACAGCCTCCCGGAGAAACCAGACGATTCTCATCCAGACCTTTTTGGCCAGTCCGCCCAGATAAGGCACGCGGTATGGCGGCATGTCCATCAGTATTTCCGGGCTTTCACCCTTTATTGTTTTGTTGAGGATCACTCCGATCACAAGCCACACGGCGAACAGGACCAGGAAAATAGGGGCCAGCACTTTAGCGCCCATCTCGCCGGCCAGGCCGACGATCATCGATATTTGCGCCATGCACGGCACGGCGATAGCCATTAAAGTGGTAGCGATGAAACGTTCTTTTCTGCTTTCCATGATTCTGACGGAAAGCGCTCCCGGAACGTTACAGCCCAGACCGAGAAGCATTGGAACCGCTCCCATGCCGTGCAGTCCCAGCTTGTGCATAATCGTATCGGTCAGAACGGCCAGCCTGGGAAGATATCCGGAGTCTTCCATGAAAGACAGCACGAGGTAAAAAGCCGCCACATACGGCAGAACGGCGGCAAACGGCACGAAAAGACCTGTTGTCAGGAGCCCGAATGACTCCCCGAAATCGATCTGACCGTCAATGAGCTTGCCGATCAGAAGATCGTGAATCAGTCCTTCTCCGCCCAGGGCGCCCGAGAGCCTGAGCATTACCGGTGCCCATACCAACTCGAAAAAAGGCTCAAATACGTAGGCAATAAGACCCTCGCCCACAAACCGTACTATTTCAAACATTACAAACAGTACAACCACGGCAATGGCCGGACCTGTTATCGGACCGACGGAAGCTTCGCTAAGCCTGTCCAGAAAAGTATGATGCCTGTGGGTCAGTTTCTGGACGTCTTCGACGATTTTTCCCGTTTCCCGCCATTTGTCGTTTGCGTCGTAGTCGTAGCTCGATACCGGGGCTTCTTCAATGCTCTTGACCAGGGAGCCCACTCCCATTCCGGTTACAGCCACGAGCGGAACACATGGAACCCCCAGTTTCGTGCTCAATTTTTCCGCGTCTATGTCGACCCCGGTGTGTTTTGTTTCATCCCAGAAATTCAAGGCCACCACGGTCCGGCATTTTCTCTTGAGAAGCTGGAGGGTAAGCCCGAGACTGCGTTCCAGGTTCGTGGAATCGATAACATTGACAACCACATCCTCGCCGCCTACCTCATCCAGCATTCCGGACGCAACCTTTTCGGCACGTGAACGGGGCTCAAGGGAATACGTTCCAGGCACATCAATTACCTCGGCGCGTTCATCGCCCACCCTCATGCGTCCCCTGGCGAATTCCACCGTCGTGCCCGGGTAATTCGATACGATAACGTTGGCCCCGGTCAACCTGTTGAACACGGCACTTTTCCCGACATTGGGATTCCCCATCAGAAGTACTTTCATCAGGTCTGTTCCCTGTCGACTTCCATAATTATTTTTTCGGCCATGCCGTGCCCCAGCGCGATCTGCGCGTTGCCCATTTTCACCGTTACGGGCCCCCGGAAGCAGGATTTGTTGACGACGGTCAGTTCTGTGCCCGCACGTACGCCCATGGCTTCCAGCCTGAAACCGAACCGGCGGCCGCCTTCCAGTCCGGTAATCGTTCCGCTTTCGTCTTTCAGCATACTGCTCAGCGGCACGTTATATTTCATAGACAGCTTTCCTTTATCCGGCGCCTCAAGGTGCCCGGTTCGAATACTTCCGGCCCAACGGAAAAAAAAGCAAAATAGGCCATGCCTGGCGTTTTTGCAAGCCATTCACCCCGGCCTTCGAACCCGCCCGACTCCGAAGCTTGACGACATTAACCCCGAACAACTATCTTTAGCGACATGAAACCGTCTTCTTCTCCCGGAATACTGACTCCCGACGCGGCCTGCCGGGAGCGCCGCAGGTTCGCCGAAGAAGGCCGGAAAGTGGTTTTTACCAACGGCTGTTTTGATATTCTTCACCGGGGGCACGTAGAGTACCTCGACTTTGCGGCCACGCAGGGCGACGTATTGATTGTCGGCATAAACTCGGACGACTCTATCAGGCGCATAAAGGGCGAAGGCAGACCCGTGACTTTCGCCGAAGACCGGGCGAGAGTGCTGCGTGCGCTTGCCTGCGTGGACGCGGTGGTAATATTTGACGAAGACGAACCCGGCGCGCTTATCGAAAAGCTTCTGCCCGACGTGCTCGTAAAGGGCGAAGACTGGAAACATTACGTAAGCGGGCGCGAGGCCGTAGAACGGCACGGCGGTCACGTGGTTCTGGCGCCATTAAGCCCCGGCTACTCCACAAGCGGCCTTATTCGGAAAATACGCGACAGCTCATGATCAGCTATATAGTAACCGGCGGCTCCGGCTTTATCGGCAGTAATATCGTTTCCGCCCTGAACCTCAACGGGAACGACGATATTCTCGTCGTGGACCGGGCCGACGGCCCTTCCGCCGCCGCGAACCTGGGCCGTCTCAGGTACGGGTCTTTCATGGATAAGGACGAGTTCCGCGACGCGCTCAGACAATCCGGTTCTTCACTGGATCGAGACGTTCGCGGCCTCAAAGCTGTCATCCACATGGGCGCCTGCACTTCCACGACCGAGACCGACGAGAAATACCTGCGGGATAACAATTACGCGTACACTCGCGAGCTCTGCGAATGGTGTCTCGAACACGCCGTGCGGTTTGTTTACGCCTCGAGCGCGGCGACTTACGGTGACGGATCGCGCGGATACTCCGACAATCATGCGGCAATCAGTGGTCTCCGGCCTCTCAACGCTTACGGCAGGTCGAAGCAGATGTTCGATGAATGGGCGCTGGAAACGGGAATCCAGGACAGAATCGCGGGGTTAAAGTATTTCAACGTCTACGGGCCCGGGGAAGATCACAAGGGCGAAATGCGTTCCGTCGTGAACAAGGCTTTCGCCCAGGTAAAAGATACCGGCGTTATCAGGCTGTTCAAATCCTACAGGAACGAATACCGCCACGGCGAACAGGATCGTGATTTTATATACGTGGCGGACGCCGTCGACGTGACCCTGTTCTTCTGTTCGGCCGGCGCGCCTTCCGGAATTTACAATTGCGGTACGGGTGAGCCGCGTACCTGGAAGGACCTCGCGCAAGCCGTGTTCTCCGCTATGGACCGGCCGCCCAGGATCGAGTTCGTGGAAATGCCGGAGGCTATCCGGGAAAATTATCAATACCATACCCGGGCGGACACGCGAAAGCTTCGCTCCGCGGGATACCGAAAACGCTTCACGCCGCTTGAAGACGGCGTCCGGGAATACGTGCGCGACTATCTCTGTCTGTCCGCGGGGGGCGGGAATCGCGACTCATGAACAGAACAACTTTTCTTCTCTTCGTATTTGCCTGGAGCGCCTTGCTTTGCGCGCCTCTCTTCGCGTCGGATACCTCAATGATGGTGTCGGTTCCCGGTGACCCCGATGCGTCGGCCGATACCGCCCGTGCGCGTCTTTCCTTTCCGGGACAGAGCACCTTCATGGTTCACGCCGGGGATACTCCATGGATAGAAGCCTCGGCGATCGAGTTTGACCTGCTGTGGCCCGATGACGGCCCCACGAACGCCCAGGTCCTTCTCCACATGCAGGACTGGGATCATTTCTGGTACCAGAATTTGCTTGAAATTCATCCGGTACCCGGCCGCACCAATCATTTCAACGCCGATCTGTCGCCCGGATCCGGGGAATGGGAGCCCCGCGGTCATCACGGGACCTGGCATCTGAGAACGCTGATGGATCCCCGCGAGTTCGGAATACGCGTTTTCTGCCCGGCCTCCTATACGGGCACATGCAGTGTCGTAAACGTGAACATCACCCGGCGCCGGAGCGATATTCCGCTGGAAATCAGGAACGTTACCCCGAACGCCGCGGTGATACCGCGCTGGGGAAAATTTGAAGTTTCGTTTTTCATCCCCGACATTTTCCCGGATCCATTTGATCGCGAACAAGTATCGGTCACGGCCGAATTCCACCCCCCGGAAGGAAAGCCCGTAACCGTGGACGCCTTTTACAGCCGCGACTTCTACAGGATCGATCAGCCTACGGGCGAAACTCTCCTTCCCCAGGGTCCCCCCTTCTGGCGCGCACGTTTCGCGCCTCGCCGGGAGGGGAGGTACGAATACGTTATCAGGGTTCACGACCGCATTCACGGTGATCGCAGGACAAGGTGGGGCCCCGGTTCCTTTACCGTTAAGGAGAGCAGGAACCCGGGATTCGTTCGTGTTTCCGAAAAGGACCCCCGCTACTTCGAATTCGATAACGGCGATCCGTTTTTCCCAATCGGCCATAACATAAGGTCGCCCCACGACGAACGCATGAACCGCCGTTTTCCCTGGCGGCAGAGAATTCCGGAAGGCAATTCCGTTTATTCCCGTTATTTCAAGGCCATGGCGGAACACGGGGAAAATATTACCGAAGTGTGGACGGCGTCATGGTCCATAGGGCTGGAATGGAACAAGAAATGGCACGGTTATCACGGAATCGGACAGTACAACATGATGCACGCCCGGGAACTGGACAACCTGCTTGAAGCCGCCCGCAGGAATGGCATTTACGTGAACCTTGTGGTTCACAACCACGGAAAATTCAGCACCTACTCCGACGAAGAGTGGGCTCACAATCCGTTCAACGTCGAAAATGGAGGCTATCTCGAAATACCCGACGACTATTTTTCCGATCCAAGAGCCCTGGAACACTTCCGCAAACTGATGCGCTACATGATAGCACGGTGGGGTTACAGCACGCAGATCCTGGCGTGGGAACTATGGAGCGAACTTGACCTGGCCGGTTCGCATAAAACCCGCCACAAGTTTCAGAAAACCGAACAAGCGGTCCAGTGGCACAGGGTAATCGGGTCCTGGCTAGAAGAAGCGGATCCTTACGGCCACATTCGGGGATCGCACGTCTGCGGGGACTATACCCACCAGAATCCCGACCTGCTGACCCTGCCGCAGATCGGCTACTGTCCAGTGGACGCTTATCATTTCAGTTCGGACCCTCTTCACATCGTGGAACTCCTCAGGAAGACGGCGGATTACAACGCCCGTTTCGACAAGCCGGTTCTGGTCACGGAGTTCGGAGGCTCCCATATGGCCGGAGGGCTGAGACATCTGAAGGACGCCCTTCACGCGGCTCTGTGGTCGTCCACGTGTATTTCCCTGGGCGGAGCGCCCATGTTCTGGTGGTGGCAGCTTGTTGACGAAGAAAACCTGTACGCCGAGTTCAAGCCGGTTACGCGTTTCATGAAAGGAGAAGACCGCAGAAACCCCGAAATGCGCACGGTCTGGCCCGAAGATCACAGGAAAGAAGGCGGTGTCTCCTTCGATATCGATTCGGCGGTCCGCGACGTCAGGGCCGTGTGCCTTCTGAGCCCGGTGGGCGGACTCGGCTGGATTTACCGCGCCGGAGCCTTCGGGGACGCGGACCCCAAGGGCACTCATGCCGTGACCGATACGGCTCTCACGCTGTATGGAACCGGTGACGGCGAATTCGAAGCTGAATTCTGGAGCACCGGCCCCGGCGGAAAGCTTTCGTCGGTCCGGGTTTCAAGCCGTGAGGACACCCTGGAACTTGACGTACCGGCATTCGTCAGGGATATAGCCTTCAAGGTGAGGAGACGGGACCGGAACTGAGCGGCCGCGGCGCCTGGATTATCTCGAAAAGCCTCCAGCCGTCCCCCCACCGCCCGGCCGCAAGCGTTCTCTCTCCGCCTCTATCATAGAAGCGCCTGTGCCGCCGGAAGACGCTTTCCGCGGAATTGACTCCTTCCGGCCGCGGAACGAGAACGTAGAGACGCCGGCCGGGATAAGCGGTCCGGACCCGGTCAAAGTCGAAATCAAGCGAGGGTATGACCACGCTGTCCGGTTTCGCTTTATCGGCGAAAATCAGGGAGTCATAGCCGCAGGCGAAAACCGCGGCATGCCGGGAACACGTCAATACGCGGCGTTTCAGGTCCGTTACCCAGTCCAAGTCCGCCCCCGCCGGGCCGTCCTTACCGGCCGCTTCCGAGGGAGCGGACCCCCACAACCATAACGAAGCAACAACACCGAGGGCGGCCGCCGCCGAGATGACCGCCGCCATTTTACCTCCGGCCGCCCTGCCGCCCGACACATGGCCCAGCGCCAGTACGCACATGGATCCCGCGGACGCCAGCACCGGTTCCCATCCCCACAAAATGCCCCTTGCGTTCATCCACAGCACCGAGACCACCGGCGCCGCCGCCAACAGCGCCGTAAAACCCGGCGCTTGTTTCGAGCGTACCGCGCACAGCAGGGCGAGCGCCGCGCACAGTCCGCCCGCAAGGTAATAGCCGGCGCCAACGGGATCGTCGGACGCGAACCGGACCTGAGACGCGAGCTGGCCGGAGGTTAAAGACCTGATGAAGTAAAGCGGGTCTCCCATTACAAGCCAGTTGCCCAGCACCCATACCGCGAGAACATAAACCGGAGGAAACAGGGTCAGGACAAGCACTCCCTCCCTCTGACCCCGCTCATACGAGCCGGCCGTCAAGTCGATTGCCAGCATTACCGCCACGGCCGCCAGCCACCCGTACATCTGGAAACTCACGCCCGCCAGTCCCGCGATGCCGAGTCCCATGTATATAATACCTTTCAAGCGGCGGTGACGGGTCCACTCGCTCAAGCCGTACGCCGTCAAAACCGTCAGAAACACGGCCGATGGAGAAACGGACCCGCTGATACAGCCCTTGAGAAAGAGAGGATTGAGAGCGAAAGCCGCCAGCAGAATGTAACGAATCCGCCCCGCTCCCCATTTACGCAGTACCCTTTCGGTCAGCACCAGAGCCGCGGCCCCGAAAACGGCGCTCACCAGCAGTGAGGAAAGCGGAAACCCCCTGGTCGCCGCCGCCGCCGGGAGCCGGAACAACACCGGGAAAGGCGGATGCCATACCGAAGCCACCAGAGCCTGCCGGCCGGCCGTACTGCCCGAGAGAAGCTGACGGCACACCGCTTCGTTCAGCACAGCCGTCCTGGAAACTGTTGCCGTCCTGTAAAGTCCCGCGGTGAGGAAGACCCCCGATACCAGTACCGCTGCTCCCCAGTAGAGCAGTCTGGGACTGCAGAGCGGTCTATTTTTCATGGAAAAGGCCATGACGCGTTTTCTCCCAGGTGAAAGGCTTTATCGCAAAATGAATCAGCGCCCGCCAGCCGCTGTAGCTCATCAGCACCCAGTACACCGGGGTAAGGACCGCGTACTTGATGAGATCGTATAATTTCCTTTTGTAGCACGCGCAGGCGCAGATATAGACAAACACAAAATTGCCCGCGAAAAGGCAAACCGCCCCTCCCGCGAAAACAGGACCCGGAAACAGGGCGGTAAGCGCCTCCAGCCTCAGAAAAAACCACAGCAGTGCCATAAACCAGAATACGGGGTTAATCAGAAAAGAAAAAACGATTCCCCCTATTAAAGCCTGAAAATGCAGAAAGTTTTTCCATCCCAGGTCCCCGAGAAGCCGTCCGGGCCGCCGCATATGCACCAGATATGTTTGAATGTAGCCCTTCAGCCACCTCGTCCTCTGCCTGATCCACAACCCGCCCTTACTGCACGCTTCTTCCCACGTTGTGGTGTTCAGCATCTTCGACCTGTAGCCCCGGCGGTATATCCTTATGCCCAGATCGCAGTCCTCGGTTACGTTATAAGCGTCCCATCCCATCATTTTCCGCAAAGCTGAGGTAATGAAATGGTTGGACGTCCCTCCCAGCGGAATAACGGAATTTACCGCCGACAGTCCCGGCAGAGAGAAATCGAACCAGGCCGAGTACTCCGCCGCGAACCACCTGGTGAAAAGGTTCTGGCGCGGATTGTAGAAGTTCAGCCTGGACTGCAGGCAGACCACGCGCCTGTCCACCCGGGAAAAAGCCGCGACGGCTTTCTTCAACTGGTCATTTTCCGGCCTGTCTTCCGCGTCGTAGATAACCAGGTATTTACCGCGGGCCTCCGCCAGTCCTATATTGCACGCCTTCGGTTTTGTGCGGGGAAAACTCCTGGGAATCACGGTAATCCTGAAACCCTCGGGCAGGGCAAAATTACCCACTGCGCTCCGGGTCGCCCCGTCGTCCTCTTCAAGCAGAAGCTGTACGTCCTTTTTAGCCGCCGGATAATCAAGAGCTTCTATCGCTTCGACCACGTTTCCGACGGATTCAGACTCACGGAAAAGCGGAACAAGTATGGAATATACCGGCAGGGAGTTTTCGTCCAGCCGCTTCAGCTCTTCGTCTTTCACTTCGATCTGGGCGCCGCTTTTCACGGAAAACCGCACCAGGACCAGCTTGTAAACGGAAAAGACAATATAAAAGAGCGTCGAAAAAGCGATGAAGCCCAGCGCCGCGCCGCGCGGGTAGTAACCAAAAGCGGCGAGCGCGGCAATCACGGCCGCAAACAGAACAAGCTTCTGACAACCCGTCACGGGGGTAACGGCGCTCAACTCCGGCGTGAACCGGCTCAGAGCCAGTGGGTCCGCAGTTATATGTTTTTCTTCTCTCACGGCCGCGCCATGTTCCCCTGCCTTCATTACCGCCCGGTTGACCCTGTGTCTTTTTTCATATCCGATATCGCCGAGGCAATGATCCGGCCCGCCAGTTCCCGCCCGGACCGGCTGAGACCGCGTCCCCTTACCTCGAACGGAAACCTCTGCTCCATTGCCGCCCACAGAAAAGCGCTGTACAGATCGGCGACCGGAATGTTTCTGGCGTCCGCCACTCTCAACACGGCGGCGGCAAACGGCCTCAGCCCTGCCGCTTCCTCCGGCCTCGCGACCGGCGTGGCCCATATCACCCGGCATCCTTTTGTGCCGCCCAGAAGGTCGCTTAAAGCGGCCGCGTAACGTTCAAAAGCCGCCGGAGAAACCGAAATCGCGATATCCTCGCCTCCGACACTCAGGACCACAACGTCATCTTCCGGTTCCACCATTCCGGGCACGGCCGCCAGTTTCTCAAGCGGACTGTAAATTTCCTCCATGCCCGATTTCCGGCGCAGTGACGCATAACGCACATCCGCCTCAAGCCGTGACTCCACAACACTCAGCATCCCGGCATCAACCGCCTGCTTCAGATCCCCGTCGTTTTTGAAGAAGCCCACGCTATCGTCCACCCACAGTATTCTGCCGGTTTGTTTCCGTAAAGATAAAGGTCCTGAATTCCGCCGCCCGCAGGCCTCACGACCCGGTACCAGCACCATCCGTTCGCCCGAAGAACCGTACAGGGCGTCGGCTTTCGCGTAAGCCGGGACTTCTGAAAAAGGTGTTCTGCGGAACAGCGTCCGTCCCGAAAGAACAACCCTGCCTTCATGGCGCAGGGACCATTCCAGAGCGGACAATTCGCCGGCTTTCCACTTTCCCGGCTTAACGTACGCCGAGCCCTCTTCAAAAAACACGTCCCGCTCTTCCGTCGTATTTTCTCCGTTCTCCGATCCCACGTCTCCGGTTTCGGTTTCCCGCGCGGCGGCAACAGTTCGCGCTTCCCATTTCACTGTTAGGCCGCGGAAATCCGGAACGCCGCAACGCAGGTTCAGGACCGGTTCCACGGGGTCCTCCGGGTAGCATACCGGAGGGACCGACTCCAGCCGAGCCGCCAGCGGGATAATTTTCGGCTCAACGAGTCTCAGATCCACACTTCGACTGCATACTTCCACTTCTCCTTTGTCCCCGCGCACCTCCAGAACGGCGCGGTGAAGTCCCGGCTCCGCGAAAACATGAACGACGCTGTTGCTTCTGCTCCACGCCTTTTCAGACGGTTCCTTGTTTTTTTCGTCGCTGAACTTCCAGCGCCACTCCGTTCCCCCGCCGCCCCACTTCACGGTCCGGTTCCTGAACCTTACGGGAAGAAACACCGGACCGGACCCGCAAAAGGAATACGCCTGCTCTTTCCGGAAGGAAAAAGCCGGATGAATCGATCTGTCCTTTTTCTCAATTCTCCATTCTTCCGGCCGGGCGCCGGGCTGTATCGCCGCATGCGGGATAGCCGTTATCTCGTCACTGCCCGGAACCTGCCATCCCGCGTCCAGGAAAAGGCCGCCTTTCCAGGAGTTGTATATATCCACGGTATGCGGACCGGCCTCAAGTTCCAGAACCCTGTCACTGCGCCAGCTTCCCGGTTCGTGGCGGCCCCGACGGCTTGCGGCGGGTTGATTGTCCACAAGAAGGAAAGCCGAGTCTTTGCTGTCAACCGCGAACCGGTAAGCGCCTCCAACCGGGCAGACCACGGTAAACTTCGCCCTCGCGATCCAGCGCTTCGACCGCAGTTCTTTCGCTTTGCGGCGCCGACTCCGGCCCTTACGCCCCCCGAGCCTTTCGCTGATGATGTATTCGATGATGCCTTCACCCTCGGACTCCAGGTCTCCCAGGTGGTGACATCTGGAAACGGTCACCAGGTCGCCCGAGTTAAGGTAAAGGTAACGCATCTTCGGCCACGTATCCGGCACGGATTCGCCTTTATGTTCGTGCACTTGAAGAACCACGGGCAACAACGCGAGCGGTCCGTCATTCGACGGCTCCCCCGGGGAATCGTGCGACGGGGAGCCGTAGTACAGGCTATATCCTCCTTTGCCAGGGCCCGGCTCCACTTCCACCACAACGGCGGCTTTTTTTTCGTCGGCGTATACAACCTGGTGCCGCACCGGACGGTTGCCCGGCCCGCGGGCGGCGAAACTCAGATTTGCCGCCAGTTCGTTTCCCGCCGCGACTTCGATCAGCAAAGACATCCCTGCCTCTTCGGGAATGTCAAAAACCACGCGTGAATCCAAATCAGGCCTGACCCACTTCATATCAGACCCGGCTTCGGCACACACTGCCGCCAACAGTAAAAACGGGAATACCACCCGACCCACACCGATTAAAGGAAGATTCATAACCGCTAATATTTAGTATATCGGGAAGGATTCTTCAAGCGAAGGGATAGGGAGGGGTGCCGCGGAGAACAAGGCTTTTACCCCTGAGGCGGCCGGACCGGGAATCCCTTACCTGGATTATTCGCGGCTTTGCCGCGAACAAACGGGGTAAGCCACGTCTGCAAACCGTGAAAACGGTTTGCATCACGTCACTGGCGCAACCTGTTGCGCCATAGTGACCTGTTCGTCAACTGGGAAAGTTGATGAATAGGTCAGGCTTACTCCCAGTAATACTTCATGCCGATGTTCACCAGCCAGCCGTCGGCGAACTCTGGATCGCCGGAAAGATTCTCGGATTCGCAGTAGCCGCCCTCGATGTTGATAGCCATATCCTGCTTCATCAGGAAATCACAACCCACGTTAGCCTCCACCACCAACGCGCTGAAGTTCTCGGTAGTTATCGGCTGGTCCCCGAACTGGATCTTCGCGCCGCCGGACACGTAAGGGGAAATGGCGCCGAAAGCGCTGTAGAATCTCAGCCTGGTATCCGCGGAAAAGGCATTCATATCGGTCTTCCTGTTGTTCGGCAGGTCGTACTCCCTGTGCTCTCCTGTAAACTGGACACTGAGAAGATCGGACATGTAGAATTTAAGTCCCATCTCCACCAGCCAGCAATGCCCGTCGTCGGAAACGCCATCTTCCGAAACCACGTCATAGCCCAGGGCCAGCAGAAAACCAATATTCTCCCCGACGGTCGGAACGGCGGTTTCGCTGTTTATGAATATGCCTGTTTCTTCCAGGTCTTCGTAAGATGCCAGAGTCACATTAACCGACTCGATCGAGTCCGCTCCCCTGTCGATTGCGAGCCCGTCCGCGGCCGACGCAACGGAAAGAACTGCGGCAAAGAAAATATGAGACAACTTCATGCTGTATCCTCCTTTAATATTTGGAGGCGCGAACCGGAATCGAACCGGTGTAGCAGGTTTTGCAGACCCGTGCCTAACCACTCGGCCATCGCGCCACGCGGTGTGCCTTCTCTCAGTACGCCCCGGCACGGCCGGTTCCGCCTTCTCGACTCTCCGGCCCTCACCATCCTTTGACGCCTATTATCGACAACGTGGCTCCATATGTCAAGCCCCGGACAAGCCCCGTCTTTCATCGTTGCGTTCACCGAGTTTTCGCCTGTATTGCGCTATGTTTATAAAAGGACAGTCGCCGGACTTCACGGCCGCTTCGGCCACCGCGCACGGCACCTCGACAAAAAGCCGCTCATCGAAAGGCTTTGGTATAACGTAATTGTTTCCGAATTCCAGATCCGTTTCACTTCCGTAAAGCTCTTTTATTTCGCGCGTCACGGGTTCTCTGGCCAGCGCCGCCAGGGCCTCGGCCGCCGCGATCTTCATAGACATGTTGATTGTGCTCGCGCCGGCGTCCAGGGCACCGCGGAACAGGAAAGGGAAACCCAGTACGTTGTTGACCTGATTGGGGTAGTCCGAACGGCCCGTTGCCATCACGTAGGGACGGTCTTTCATCTCCGAGGCGACTTCCTCCGGCAGAATTTCCGGGTCCGGATTCGCCATGGCGAATATTGCCGGGTACTCGGCCATGGAAACTACCTGCTCGGGTTTTATGCACCCGCCAGTCGAAACTCCGATAAACACGTGCGCGTTTTTCATGGCTTCATCAACGGTCCTGATATCCGTATCCACAGCGTGTTCGCGTTTTTTACCGGTCAGGTCCTTCCTGTCCGTCCCGATAACGCCCCTGGAGTCGCACACTGTGACCCTGTCTGCTCCCGCGGTTTTCAGGACCTCGGCTATGCGGATACCGGCGGCGCCGGCTCCGTTGATCACGACCGAAAGCTCAGGCATGTCGCGCCCGCAGAGCCTGCAGTAGTTCATGACACCCGCAAGCGTTATTACCGCGGTTCCCCACTGGTCGTCGTGAAAAACCGGAATATCCAGTTCCGCGTCAAGGCGGTCCTCGATTTCGAAACAGTGAGGCGCCGCGATGTCTTCAAGATTGATGCCTCCGTACATCGGTTCGAGAGCCTTAACGTAAGCTATCAGCCGTTCCGGGTCCGTGGGTCCCCGGTCCCGCCCCCCGGCCCGGCAACGCGCAAGGGGCACCGGCCAGCCGTCAACGTCCCCGAAAGCCTTGAAAAGCACGGCCTTGCCTTCCATCACCGGAATACTCGCCGCCGCTCCGGTATCTCCAAGGCCCAGCACGGCCGTGCCGTCGGAAACCACCGCCACAAGATTTGATTTTGCCGTGTACTTCCGCACCGTTTCGGGCCTGCTCACGATTTCCCGCACGGGTTCGGCAACGCCGGGCGTATAGGCCATGCACAATTGTTTTTGAGTTTTCAGCTCCTTGAGAAGCCTGAGTCCCACTTTTCCGCCCAGGTGGTACGAAAGTATTTCTTCTCTGGTAATCTTCATTTGTCGTCAGCCTCTTTAAACGTGTAGCCGCACGGAACATCCGGCATCACCGCGTCTCTGTCCGCCAGGTCTCGTTCGTCGATCGGGAAGTTCCGGCAGTTCGGCGACAGACGACGGTCATATACCCTGCACAATGCCAGTCCCCCGGAGTCGTAATCAAGGTATCTGCATCTGATGCCCATTCTACAACACGCCCCGCAGCGCAGGCACCGCCCCCGCCGCCGTTTCAGACTGGATATTACATAGTCTTTACGAAATACGCCGAGATACAGACGTCTGGCTCTCCCGGAAAGCTGTTTCAGTATGCCACCTGCGTCAGACTTTTTCCTCTTTTTCTCCATTCTTCTCCACTATGCGTATGCCCATTCTCGTACCCAGTATTGCCCCTATGGCCACTGCAACCGCGTCCCAGAAACGCAGGCAAAGGAGGAAAGCCGCGCAATGCGGGCCCGTTATCGGAATGTCGGCCAGACTCACGATGGCCAGCAATCCGCCGTCAAGGGTGCCCACCGCGCTGGGGGTAAGCTGTCCCGCCAGCAGTACCTGCGAGGCCACGAATATCAGGCTCAAGTCACTCAGTTTCAGCCCGATATGCCAGCCCAGGAAAAAGAATATAAGCGGCTTCGAAAAAAACATCACGTTCGTCAGAACAAACAGGCACACCGCCGTCAAAACCGCGCTGACCTCCTTCCTGAACACGTGCGAAACCTGATATTCCATATTCCGCACGCGAACACACAGCCGTTTTATGAAACGTCTCTTCGGCCAGAACCGGTGCGCCAGTCCGGTCAGTCCGGTAAGCGGCGTCCATCGGCGAAACAGTGAAATACACAGCACAACGCTTGAAACAATCGCCGCCGCCGCGACCAGCAGACCAATACCGAGCGGCAGGTTCGGGGGCCGGAACAGGTCGGCGCCGAAACCTATAACCACGGCAATAATGCTCAGCCCCAGAACCAGGATAAAGGACAACGCCTCGAGGTATTTCGCCAGCACGATAGTGCCGGTGATCTCCGAGTAGGGCTTTTTCGTCTTCTCCCGAAGGTAAAGCACCTTGACCGGTTCGCCTCCAAGATAGGTTGAAGGAGTGATTATATTCGTGGCCAGTCCGACCGTTACCGCCTTCATCAGCGTAAGCATCCCGACGCGGTGCCCGATGGGCCTGCCCAGCGCCGCCAGCACGCCGGCATGCGACACGATAAACAGGAGCATGACCGCTCCCGGCGCAAGAAAAGCCGTCGCGCCCGCTTCCTTTACGGTGCCCATGGTTTCCTCGAAGCCGACGATGTACACCATTGCCGCCAGGATAAGCGCGGACACGAACAGCAGAATTATAACCTTGCCGAACCTGCTCATTAACACTTCCCAGTTCCCACCCTGGAGAGATTAACCCCGCCGCCCCCGCCAGTCAACGAACACTTAAGGCATTTCCACGCAATACCGAAGCAACTCACAAAACAACGGGGGAGATTAAGATTGGGATTAAGATGGGAAGGGAGAAGACTTTTAGACAGGATCTACCGGATCTACAGGATCCTAAGAGCACTGCCCAAGGTGGTCACAGATGACAAAGGGGGAGATTAAGATTGGGATTAAGATTATGATCAAGACGGGAGAGCAGGGACACCTAGTCCTCATACAAGCGCGATTTAATTAGAGAAAGGATGACTAAAAACTCGAAATGCCCGCCAGTATTGGTTAAAGTAAAGATATTGAAAACCACAAAAACCAATGAAAGGGGGCATTTCAAGTGAGCAGATCCTACCGCAAAATCATCCGTAACCGCAAGGAAAGAATTGAACGTCGGCTGGCCCGCAAACAATATGA
>JAWODU010000052.1:0-12186 GCA_046483125.1 Kiritimatiellia bacterium | reverse complement strand
CCGACCGGCGGATGGGGTCCGGAGGAACTCAGGACAACGCAAGACTGGGATGTTCGTTACCGCCTGCTCTCGGCGGACGGTGTGGCCGAAGTGGGGTCGATCGGCGGATACGTCAAAGAGTATCAGGTTGACGTGGACCCCGACGCCATGCGGGCTTACGGCGTGACGCTGGACCAGGTGTTTCATGCCGTCAAGGCGGCGAACATTGACGTGGGCGCCAAAACGCTCGAAATCAACCGGGTTGAGTACTTCGTTCGCGGCGTTGGTTTCATCAAAACGCTGGACGATATTCGGAATAGTGTCGTTAAGGTGAGCGCAGGCAGCGTGCCCGTGCTCGTCGAACACGTGGCAAACGTCGCGCTTGGCCCCGCGACGCGGCGCGGGGCTTTGGATAAGGGCGGCGCGTCCGTCGTAGGGGGCGTTGTGGTCGCCCGCTATGGAGACAATCCCCTCGCCGTGATCAACAACGTGAAGGACAAGATCGCCGAAACCCGCGAAGCCCTGCCCGCCAAGGTCTTGATCGATGACGAAGCGGTTTCACGGGACACGGTCACAGCCTACGCGGATAGGAACGGCTTTGAGGCCTTCGACGGACCAGAACTGAACAGCGAAGCCTGGCTGGCACATTTGCGTTCCATTCCCCGCAAGGAATGGCCGTCGTGGGCAACCATCAGCAAGGTGTCGGTCGTGCCGTTCTACGATCGAACCGGTCTGATCTACGAAACCCTCGGCACACTGAACGAATCGATCGCGCAAGAAATCCTGGTCACGATCATCGTCGTGCTGGTGATGGTGATGCATTTGCGCAGTAGTGCATTGATCAGCGGCATGCTGCCGCTGGCCGTGTTGCTGTGCTTCATCGGCATGAAAGCCTTCGGTGTGCAGGCAAACATCGTCGCCCTGTCCGGCATCGTTATCGCGATCGGCACCATCGTGGATATGGGGATCGTAGTCTGTGAGAACATCCTTCGTCATCTTGACGCAGAGCGCCAAGATGACGAAGAGGTGACACCTACCACCTGCCACCCAACACCTAACACCTCTCTCGAAGTCGTCCATCGCGCGGCCAGTGAGGTAGGCAGCGCCGTGTTGACGGCTGTGCTGACCACAGTGGTGAGTTTTGTGCCTGTGTTCACGATGATCGGCGCGGAAGGCAAGCTCTTCAAGCCGCTCGCTTACACAAAGACCTTTGCGCTTGTCGCATCCATCGTCATCGCGCTGACCGTCCTGCCTCCGGCCGCACACCTGCTGTTCTGTGGGCGAATTTCCGGCCGAAAACTTCGGGCGGGGCTGAATATCGGGTTGGTCCTTGCGGGCATTGTGCTGGCATTCACCGTTGCGTGGTGGGCGGGCCTGATTCTGGTCCTGTTCGGCGCCTATCACCTGGCCGAAGAGCATATCCCGGAACGTCTGAAGCGGTATGGCCCCGGCGCCGCAAGCATTCTGGCGATTGTCGCTGTCGGCATGCTGTTGACGGCCTACTGGGAGCCCCTCGGACCCGAACGCGGGTTTGTGCGGAACTTTATCTTCGTGGCCTTGCTGATCGGTGGTCTGCTCGGGTTCTTCTGGCTCTTCCAGAGGGTCTACACCCGGCTTTTGCGCTGGTGCCTCCGTCACAAGGCGGCATTTCTCTCACTTCCTCTTATCCTCGTCGTAGTAGGCGGGATGGTTTGGCTTGGTTTCCCGAAGATGTTCGGCTGGTTGCCGGAACCGGTCATGAAAAACGCCCCGGCCCAGTATCTGGCACACAAGTTCCCCGGATTGGGCAAAGAGTTCATGCCGCCCCTGGACGAAGGCTCCTACTTGTGGATGCCGACGACCATGACCCACGCCTCGATCGGCGAGGCGTTGGACATTCTCGAGAAGCAGGACATGGCCTTCGAATCGATCCCGGAGATCGAGTCGGCTGTGGGCAAGATCGGACGGGCAGAAACCCCGCTCGACCCAGCCCCCATATCGATGATCGAAACGGTGATCAACTACAAGCCGGAGTACAGGACCGACAAGGACGGCCGGCGGATAAACTTCAAGTACGACAAGAAGGCGGACGAGTTCGTGCGAGACACTGAAGGCGAATTGATACCCGACCCGAACGGGCGGCCGTTCAGGCAATGGCGTGATCACATCAGAACGCCGGACGATATCTGGGACGCGATCGTGAGGGCGGCCAGGATGCCCGGTACCACGTCGGCGCCGAAGCTTCAACCGATCGCCGCGCGTATCGTCATGCTGCAAAGCGGCATGCGCGCCCCCATGGGCGTGAAAGTGAAAGGCCCCGACCTGGACACCATCGAGAAAGTCGGCCTTCAGATTGAGCGCTTTCTCAAGGAAGTACCCTCCGTCGAACCCGCCGTCGTCGTCGCTGACCGCATTGTGGGCAAGCCGTACCTGGAGATCCATCCTGATCGACGGGCGCTCGCACGCTACGGGGTGCCAATCCGCAAGTTCCAGGATGTCATCGAGATTGCCATCGGCGGCAGGAAGATCATGACCACGGTAGAGGGCCGTGAGCGCTTTCCGGTGCGCGTTCGCTACCAGCGCGAACTGCGCGACAGCATAGAGGCCATGGAGAAGATTCTCGTGCCCGGCAAAGGCGGGCAACAGATCCCGATTATCGAGCTGGCCGAGATCCGCTACGAACGCGGTCCGCAGGTGATCAAGAGCGAAGACACGTTCCTGGTGGGTTACGTCGTGTTCGACAAGAAACCCGGATATGCCGAGGTCGACGTGGTTGAGCAGTGCCAGGCGTATCTGCGATCGAAGATCGACAGCGGTGAATTCAGCTTGCCTCGCGGCGTGAGTTACGAATTCGCGGGAAGCTACAAGAACCAGCAGAGGGCAGCCAGGACGCTGGCAATCATCCTGCCGCTGGCGTTGTTCGTTATCTTCATGATCATCTACTTCCAGTTCAAGTCCGTGTCCACAACTCTGCTGGTGTTCTCCGGCATCTTCGTTGCGTGGTGCGGCGGGTTTTTGCTGCTCTGGTTCTACGGACAGCCCTGGTTCCTTGACTTCAGCGTGTTCGGTGTAGAGATGCGGACCCTGTTCCAGATCCACACGATCAACATGAGCGTGGCCGTATGGGTCGGATTCCTCGCATTATTCGGCATTGCAACGGACAACGGCGTAATCCAGTCCACCTACCTGGGCCAGGTTTTCCGCGAGCGCAAGCCGAAGACGAAAGAGGACGTGTACGACGCGACCGTCATTGCCGCCGAACGCCGTGTGCGGCCATGCCTGATGACCTCGGCCACGACGATCCTGGCGCTGATTCCGGTACTCACATCCACCGGACGCGGCAGTGACGTGATGGTGCCGATGGCGATTCCATCCTTCGGCGGCATGCTCGTGGTTCTAATCACCATCTTCGTGGTGCCGGTGCTGTACTGCTGGCTTGAGGAAATGAAATTGAAATAGCACTGCGTATGGCGCAATATATTCGGCGAATGGGAAGGAGGCACGAGGATCATGTTCGATGAACCAAAATGCGCGGTGATCAGCACAGCAGTAGCCGGCGAGAAGGAAGGCGAAGAACTGGCAAGACAACTGGTCGACCGGAACCTTGCCGCCTGTGTGCAGATGATTCCCGTGCGGAGCGTGTATCGATGGAAGAACGCGGTACAATTCGACAATGAATGCCTGCTCCTGGCAAAAACTGCTCTGAATCGCGTTCCTGCACTGCAGACGTTTATACGGGAACAACACCCGTACGAACTGCCGGAAATTATCGTTACCCCCGTAACGGGCGGCCTTGCCGAATATCTTGATTGGATATGCGATGAAACACGAGTTGCACCCGACAGTGAACAGTGAACACTCCTAAACTCATCGAGCGGCGATACTCAGGCTTCATGGGCGCAAGCATCGAGAACGCCGACTCATCTCAGTCAGCATATCACATGCTCCTTGTTGACGTTTCAAAGCCATATAACAACAAGTGGTCTCCATCTGTTAAGTCCGTCAACGACGCCCCACCCCATCTATGGCGGCCTTGTCGCTGGCCGCGGCCATGGCAGAGGGACCGCGATGATGCGTAAACGCAAGTTGCATCCGCTCGCTGTCCGCGGTATAGTCGTTAAACAGGATGGCAGTGAAAAATAACATCCTGTTCCTTCGAGCGGTCGCCATGGACCCAAAAACGGTGACTTCATAACTTTCATCAAGATACAAAAACAGTAAAAAGGAGACCACACATGCATGCTCGTCAAATTCACCAAGGTATCGACCTTATCGCCACGATTCACTGGGAACGGCGGCTCTTCGATGCATTGGTTCCATTACCCGACGGCACCAGCTACAATGCGTATCTCGCGCGGGGCTCAGAGGCCACGGCGCTGGTGGACAGCGCCGACCCGGAGCTGCGTGACGAACTCATAGAGCAACTGCGGGACGCCGAACAGATCGACTACATCATTTCGCAACACTCAGAGCAGGACCATTCGGGGTGCATTCCCGAACTGCTTGATCGTTATCCGCGGGCAACGCTTGTGTGCAGTAAAAAGGCCGAGGATCTTCTGACAACTCATCTGCACGTACCGTCCGAGCGCGTCCGGGTCGTCGAGGATGGCGAAAGTATTTCGCTCGGCGACAAGACCTTGCAGTTTGTCTACACCCCCTGGGTGCATTGGCCGGAAACCATGTGTACGTATGTACCGGAGGACAAATGCCTCTTCAGTTGCGACTTTTTCGGTTCGCATCTGGCGACCACCGATATTTTCGCGACCGACCATGCCCGGGTGTACGAAGCGGCCAAGCGATACTACGCCGAGATCATGATGCCGTTCCGCAAAATCATACAGAAGAATCTCGACAAGCTCGCGGATTGCCCTTTTGACATCATTGCCCCCAGCCACGGCCCGGTCTATGACGAGCCCGGTTTCATCCTCGATGCCTATCGTGACTGGGTGTCGCCGAACATGAAAAATGACGTGGTCCTCCCCTACATCAGCATGCACGGCAGTACGGAACGGATGGTCAAGCACCTCCTTGACGCCCTCGCACGCGAGGGCGTCAAGGTTCACGCCTTCGACTTGACGGTCACCGACATCGGCAAGCTGGCCATCACCCTGGTCGATGCCGCCACTCTGATCGTCGGCACGCCGACCGTACACGTCGGCCCGCATCCGGCCGTCTATTACGCGGCACATCTCGCGAACCTGCTGAGGCCGAAGCTCAAGTACGCCGCGATCATCGGCTCGTACGGCTGGAGCAGTAAGGCCATCGAGCAGATATCCGGACTGATCCCGAACCTTAAAGTGGAGGTGCTGGGGACGATACTGCACAAAGGCGCACCGACCGCCGACACCTACGCGGAGCTGGACGCGCTGGCCGCCGCCGTGGCGAAAGCGCACCGCGAAAACGATGCGGTGGCAACATGAACAGCCAGAACAATGCTCATATGCAGTCTTGACAAGACCAATACGATGAGGATGAAAGACGCGAAGAAGAAGTACCAGGGCGATAATGTGGTAGCCGGAAGGGAATGGGTTGATGCGTACGTTAAATACGTGATATACGTAAAAAACTTATACACGACAATTCAGGCCGGACCACCGCATGGTGTCGGCGGTGAATAAGCACAAACAAAACAAGTGCTTAACAATAATGGCGTGAACGTATTGATTGAATCTATCCCGTTGCCCGATTTCGATACTCTGAAGCCATAAAAACAACAAAGGAGACTACAATGCGGATACTATACGAGAAGACCACGGAGGGTACCATTGACGAGGTAGGCGCGCGCCTGGAGCAGGCGGCGCAGAACCACAAGTTCGGCGTACTCAACATTGTCGATCTCAAGGCCAAAATGAACGGGAAGGGTGTAGATTTCGGCCCCGAATGCCGGATCTACGAAATCTGCAACCCTCAGCGTGCCAAACAAGTCCTGGACCGGAACCTCGGCATCTCCACCGCCCTGCCCTGCCGCATTGCGCTGTACGAGGAAGGCGACGGGATGAAGCTTTCGACGCTCCTGCCGACGCGAGTCCTGGGGATGTTTGAGACGCCTGAACTCGCGCCGGTTGCCCAGGCCGTTGAAGACGATATCAAAGCGATAATGGACGAGGCGGCCGGAGACTGATTTGAGGTGTGGGCCTGAAGAGGCGTGAGGATCTGGCCTGTCACCGAAGACGCCGTGGGTTTCAGCGCGGTCGTGGTTACGGGCCCAAACATCTCTCTTCCTGAAGAAATGACAAAACAGTTGACCGGAAACCTGAAAGCGCAATTCGGCTTTGCCGAGACCACACTGGAAGCGAGGACTGGCCATCCATGAAGAACAAAGACTATCGCGACAAAGTGAAGCGCATTCTGGATGAGATGTTCGCGCGCCTACCGCGCGAAGAATGCAGAACGTGTGATTGTCTGCAGGGGTTCATCACCCAGCTTCAACTGGACGCCGCTGAAGACATCTCCGATCTGACGGCGCCGATGAAACCGCCTGAATCCCGCATGCACGCATGCCTCGGCTGTGCCCCCTGTCCGCCCGCAGAAGCGTTTTCCGACTATATCAGGTCCCGGCAGAAATGCTCGTCTGTCAAAGCCCCGCAAACTCGATAGCGATTCCGCAACCGAGAATACTCGCGCCCGCCAGAGCGTCCATGTAGCGCTCTGCTTTTTCGAAGCGGATGAACGCGAAGCTCCATGAGGACATCATAACTATCGTCATCATCGTTGCGATCGTTATGACGCCGAATATTGCCGTCACGGTTAGAACGCCCTGCATGGATCCTTTCGCCGCTGGATACATCACAAGCGGTATTAACGGTTCGCAGGGGCCGAAGAGAAAAATTGTGAACAGGACCCAAGGGGTAATACTGCGGTTTCCGCCGTCATGAGCATGGGCGTGCTCATTGCCGTGAGAATGCTCATGACTGTGTTCCGGACAGCCGGGGTGCGCGTGATGGTGGCGGTGAGGTCTGTTCTTGATGGCCTTGTGGACGCCCCAGACGAAGTAGGCCAACCCGAAGCCCATAAGTAGCCATGCGGCAATGTTGCCGCGAATGCCCTCCAGTGTTTCGAGTTTCATAACTCCAACTCCGAAAACGATCCCAACAATCCCGATAAGGACGGAGCTCATTACGTGTCCCAACCCGCAGGCGAATGTGACAAGAGATGTCCGAAGCAACGACCACCCGCGAGCCTTGCTCATGGCGATGAAAGGCACGTAGTGGTCCGGTCCCAGCACCGTATGCACGAAGCCCAGCGATGCGGCGGTAAGCGCCAGGGCAACAATCTCTTGAGACATCCCGTAACCTCCTCTTTCTGGTACTCTTTTCTATCACACGGAATGTATCAGAACAATCATTCGTAACCTTGACTGTGGCACCTGTCCCAGATTCCTGATTGGAGCACCAGTATTTTGCCTTTCCACGTCAGCTTGCCTTCTTGTTTCAGTCGCAGAACCAACCGTGAGAGCGTTTCCGGCGTCGTGCCTATTGCAGCCGCGATGTCCTTCTTAGACATCGACACTTCGTACCGTTCTTTCTCGCCATAGTGCTCCCTCAAGAACTGGAGGAACCTGTCTTCAACGTCATACGTCGTGAGATAAAGAATCCTGTCCGCCAGGTACCGCAGTCTCTGCATGACACTGCCCATGAAATCGTCCCGGAACCCCTCATTCGCAAGCAACCGAAGGAATTCGCGTTTGGGCAGTTTGTATACTGTGCTCTTCTTCAACGCGATAGCCGTTACCGGATAAGTGTCCTGTTCAAACAGGATGACCTCCGCGAATATCTCGCCCGGCTCAACCGTCTTGATCACGACTTCTTTGCCGTCGACCGACGTTTTCACAAGCTGGATGCTCCCGGATTCGAGAAAGTATATGGCACGCCCCTTTTTCCCTTCGAAAAACAGGTAGTCCCGCTTCGAGACGGTCTCCTGCAAGCAGGTTCCCGCGAGCATATTTCTGTTTTGCTCCGACAGTTTCTGAAAATATGGGGAAGCGCTGATAATCCGGCCGATATTCGCATTCATGATTCTTGAAACTATCTCAGAACGCCGGGATCTGCGAGCCAAAAGCAATTTCAGGAAAAGTTCGGTTTCTTGACGCGGATCAAGGTCTTGAAATGGACTTTGCGGTATTCTACTCGCGAAGAATAGGAGAAGCCCCATGACGATACATCGATGCCCAGGTCAACATCCGCGGTTCTGGAAGCCGCATGACGTCTTCGAAGTTGACTGTCCGCACTGTGGCGCGCCGGTCGAATTCTTCAAAGACGACACGAAACGCAAATGTCCGTCGTGCGGCAAACCATGCGTGAACCCGAAGTTGAATCTTGGATGTCTCGAATGGTGCAAGTTTGCGGACCAATGCCGTGCGTTGCTCGGCAACAACAAAAGGGAGGCGGAGAATGAAGAGGAACATAATCAACATTGACGAGGAGAAGTGCACCGGATGTGGGCTCTGTATCCCGAATTGTCCGGAGGGAGCAATTCAGTTGATCGACGGCAAGGCCCGGCTTGTGAGTGATCTGTTCTGTGACGGCCTGGGCGCGTGTCTCGGACACTGCCCGGAAGGCGCCATCGCGATCGAAGAGCGCGAAGCCGAACCATACGACGAAACAAAGGTGATGGAGAACATAGTGAAGCAGGGAATGAACGTTATCGAGGCGCACCTGGAGCATCTCAGGGAGCACGGCCAGCACGAGTACTTCAAGCAGGCCCTGGACGTACTCGATGAGAAGGGGATCGAGAATCCTCTCAAGAAAGATGAGACGGCAAAGATGAACGAGCAACATGCAACGCATAGGGGTGGCTGTCCGGGAGCCCGGTCAATGACTTTCGGCGACAAGCAGGGAGACGCAGGAGATGAATCAGTTCGGCGGGCATCACAACTGACGCGCTGGCCGGTTCAACTGCACCTCATGTCGCCGGCGGCGCCCCAGTATCATGGCGCGGACGTGTTGCTGTCCGCCGACTGCGTGGCCTACACGCTGGGCGATTTCCACAAGGACTACCTTAAAGGCAAGGCGCTCGCCATTGCCTGCCCCAAGCTGGACGACGGCCAGGAACAATACGCGGAGAAGATCCGCGCGCTCATCGATGAGGCAAAGATCAACACGCTCACCGTCATGATTATGGAAGTGCCCTGCTGCAGGGGGCTGTTGAGCCTGGCGCAAAAGGCGGCGGCTGAGGCTACTCGCAAGGTGCCGATCAAGTGCATTGTCACAGGCGTGAAGGGCAAGGTTCTACGTGAAGAATGGGTCTAAATGTGATACACCGGGAACATCACTTCAACCCCCTCTGTTTCAGCCGGGAAGTATTCGTTCCCGCCGCGCACGACCCCGACGGGACACATGGACAACGTGTTTGTGTTAACAGGCTACGGGAACTGCACACCCGCTTAACGCGCTACCAGGGCCCTTTTCCGCGCCTTCTTCCTGCCGGCCGCCTCGAGAAATCTCTTTGTAATACTTTGAGCCGTCCGCTCGCGTACCTCCCGCGTGTTACGTTCCAACGGTATCTGTCCAGCCCCGATTGCGTCGTGCCCTCCCCCGGTTGCGCCCCTTCCGGCCACTTTGCGGGCCGTTTCCCCGGCCACCGCGCCTTTTGCGCAGGTACGCAATGAGAACAGGGCCCTGTCAGCATAAAAACCGAAGCACAGAACCCACGCTGTTTTTTCCCTCCTGAGAAGGAGTTCGGCAACTTCTCCTATCATGTCCGGGTTATCGATCTTTTCAAGATTTGCCACGACACAATCGCCGTAAACCAGCGCGTTTCTCAGGCCCGCCGACAACAGCCGGAAATAGCCCTCCGGCACCCGTTCCCGCTCGATACTGCTGAGCATTCGCTTGTTGGCAATCGGATAAAGAGCGAGAAAAGCGTCTATATCCGCCTGAGTTGTTTCCCTCCCCAGGTCCTGAGTGTCTGAACGTATGCCGTATATCAGGCCCGTGGCCAGTTTCACGTCTACGGCCGAGCCTGCCTCCTTGAGGTACTCATAGATGATCGTTGAAGCGGCCCCGTAATTGCCGCGGATGTCGGTGAATTGCGAACGTCTCGCGTTTTTCCCGACAGGATGGTGATCAATCACGATATCGGGAACAACGGAAGGTTCAAGGAAGTTATTGCCCGTTCCGGGCTGGGTGTCCACCATCGCCGTTGCCCCGAACCGCCGTGGATCCACGTCCCGAGCCTTCCTCAGATTCAAGTCCAGGTATCTCGCCAGGGCCCTGTTTTCAGAACGACCGATAATTCCTCCATGGGCTATTGAACATTGAACCCGGGCCACCGTGCCGGCAAGGGCCTTCAAACCGGCCGCCGAGGCAAGCGCGTCGGGGTCCGGATAGTCCTGCATTACGATCAGAAGGGATTTCTTTCCCTCCAGAACCCTCCTGATCTGGTCGACCTTTTTCGGATTCTGCCGTTGTGCTTTCATCCGCTTTCTAACACTAGGACGCTTCGGGGATTGATGCACGATAAAAAATGAACCCTCAGGCGCCCGGACACGTTTTAAACATCAAAACGTATTTGCAAAACATTCCGGAGATTAATTATGAAAATGCCCATTCTTTTATGTTTGCTCACCGTGCTTTCGGCATCTATTGCCTTACGTGCCATGGCCGTGCCCACGGAGGCCGGCGGCAACCTTACCACGGCCGCGCGCACCTCAATCAATAAGGGCCTCGACTGGCTCAAAACCAGCCAGCACGATGACGGCCACTGGTCCAACGCCAATTATCCGGCTATGACCGCCCTGCCCCTGTGGGCGTTCGCCCGCAGTGATCATCCCGACGCGGGCAGTATATGCTCCAGGGCCGCCGAATTCATAACCTCTTTTGCGCAGGATAACGGGGGTATTTACAAGGTTCCCACTGGAGGCAGGGGAAGCGGCGGTCTCTCCACCTACAATACCGCGATGTGCATGACCGCGCTTTATGCTTACGACAAAAAGAAATACGCCGATCTTATTCTCAAGGCGCGTAAGTTCGTTGCCGACAGCCAGATTCAGGGTGATTCGCCCGGAGTCGGCGGGTTCGGCTACGGACACGAACCCGGGCCGCGCAACCGCGCCGATCTCAGCAACACCGGCTGGTCTTTAATGGCCATGCGCTATACCCGCGATCTTGAGGACCTGAGGCCGTCCGGCCAGGCCCGAGTAACCGTTGACTGGTCTTCGGCGATTGAATACGTCCAAAAACTGCAGAACGGAGACAAAGACGATCCGGATAATTACGGAGGTTTCGGATACGAAAGAGGGAGTGCGCGCGGCGGCACCGTTGCACGCGGCGATGATGGAGCCGTTAAACTGCGGGGCTACGGCAGTATGACCTACGCGGGGCTTGAATCCATGATATACGCGCAGGTGGACCGCAACGATCCCAGGGTCCAGTCGGCCGTTAAATGGGCCGCAAGACACTGGTCCGTGGACGTGAACCCCGGCATGGGCAGGAAAGGCCTCTTTTATTATTACAACGTTATGTCAAAGGCATTTGACGCCGCGGACATTGAAGCCCTGCCCCGGCCGGCCGGCGCCCCTCCCATAGACTGGAAGGAAGACCTGATTCAAAAACTATCGGACCTTCAGAAGCCCGACGGAAGCTGGTTGAATACCGACAACCAGTTCTGGGAATCCGATCCCGTCCTTGTAACATCCTATTCAGTCCTCGCGCTCCAGAACACACTGGACTGATTCCATTCTTTCTCCCCTTGCATCGCGTCCGGCGGCGCTGTTGTCCTCAAGGCGCCGCCAGCGATGCGGGCTTGTGCGTTACGCATTTCGTTTCCGCAGGATCTACTCTTCAGATCTATGAAAGGACCCACAACGTCTCTGCTGCTTTGCTCTTCCTGCATCGCGGATAAGCGGCGCTACAAAACCTCTAGTACGCCGCCCGCGATGCGGCGAACCGCGTGATGAATTCCGTTTCCGAAGGATTCTCATGGGGATTTTTTGACAGGATCAATCCGTCCGCCGCGGCGGACCGGACAGGCAGGATTTACAGGATCCTAAGAGCACTGAGCACAACGTGTCTACTGCTTTGCTCTTCTTGCATCGCGTCCGGCGGCGCTATCATCTTCCAGTGGCCGCCAGCGATGCGGGCTGTTGCGTCACGCATTTCGCTTCCGCAGGATTCGCAAATCGGATCGCAAGCTTGCCGCTTCTGCAAGGCCCCGCCCTCCGAGCGTGTATACATATACCCGAGGAGGGCGGAAACGAAGCAGAAGCGGTGAGATCGCGGTTCGATTTGC
>JAWODU010000025.1:0-28351 GCA_046483125.1 Kiritimatiellia bacterium | reverse complement strand
CCTCACGCAGTCATTCCATGTAAGGGCGCCGTCTTCCTCCGCACCCGCGGCTGAACCGCACGTTATTAACATTAACGCCCTTATCACCATCCGAACCCCCATATCAGCAACCTTTCTCTCTGCCGCTGCCTGAGAGCTGAATATTATTCCTTCCCATTACTAAAGACGATCGAAAAGGTACAAATAGTATGAATAATCGAACATTTCGCTTTCCCGCGGCAAGAAATCATTTTCCCCGGAAAGCCCCCGCTAGGGTCAGACCTTTATTTTTTATTTTATCAAACGGTAACATTCTTAAAGATACCACCGTCAAAATAAAAAATAAAGGTCTGACCCTAGCGGGGGAAGAAGAGGGCGAAGAGGACGGCCAGCATCCCGTAGCCGGCGTATCCGGCTGTGAACAGCACACAGCCGCCGGCGACAAGGCACACCCACGCGCCGAACTGGAGTACGGGGCACGGAGATCCGGCATTGCCGGCGTTTCTTTTCCACCGACTGAGTCCGAAAATCGCGGACACCAGGATCATGGCGCCGACGCCGAAGTAGAAAACCAGCCCGATATACACACATCCCGGCCTGTGACCGCCGGTGACGATTTCGGCGGACGGGCGCGGCCGCTGAGCCAGGAAGAAAAGCATGCAGGCCTCGCCGAGATACGGAGCGTGCTCCCTGCTGGAAAGTATCCTCGGGCCGAGCAGACTGCCGTCCGGCAGGGGCCAGGAGGCGGTTATCACCTGTGTTCCAAGCGTATAGGCGTGGTCCAGCCTTCCGTTCACTTTGGCCGCCGCCAGCCCGAAGGCGTTTGCCGCGGGACTGAATCCGCCTATTATGGGTCCGGCGTCAACATCGTAGTAAAGCCGGACACCGATGTAATCCGCAAACTCCGGTTCCATGTCACGCGGGTACTCCCGGAAACCCGAGGCCCACCACGTATCCTGCCAGAAATGTTCTTCGTAGCGCGCGTACCATTCTCTCGCCCTTTCCGGCCAGAGTTCGGGAGCGAATATCAGGGTATAGGAATTACCCACACCCCGCGAGGGTCCCAGTATTCTGCCGGTATCATCTTCAACGAGGTAAGGTATGAGCCCGCAGCCGTCGAGCATATCGCCTTCAAAAGCGCGGATTGACCGCTCCAGAAAATCGGCGTGATCGGTGCCGAGCACCGAATCGGCGCGTTTGATACAGGCGATCGCGGCAAGAACGTCTATCGGATAACATTCATCCGGGTAGTCCTCCAGAACACCGTGGGGTGAGGCGTCCAGTTCGGACGCCAGAGAGTCCACGTGACCGAGCAGGGCGGCGTTGTACTTCCCGTCCCGTATGAGATTCTCCCTGCTGGTAAGTCCCGCAATTATAAGTGACCGGAAAAAAACGTTCTCATTGCGCATATAGTCGCGGCCCCAGTGAGTTCTGACCCAGGTGTGATGAACCGGGTCCATGATCAAATCGACGGCGGCTTCTATCGTGGCGCGGGCATAAACGCGCGGCGCCTCATCCGAAAGGCTGATGCCCTCTTCCCACGCTTCCTGGAGAGCTTCAGTGGCCCACAGGTAATAAACCGAACCGAACATGGGCCATTCCGTACTGGGTACGTCGTAAAGGGGGAGATGGCCCGCTTTGCCCGAAGCTATCCGCGCTCTGGCCCAGCGTTCGTAGCGGGGAGTGAGATCGCGGTGCAGGTTCCATGCTATCCGCGGAATTCTCTTCCCCCCTATGTCCGGATCAGACAGGTGCCGGACGACCAGGAAGCCGGGCGCCAGGAAAAAGTAAACGGCGAGCAAACACAGGATGACCGCGTTTGAGTACTTCATAATCCGCGAGAGTCTGCCCCGCGAAGGCAAAGGCCGGTCAGTGTCTTTTTCGCGTCTTCCGAGAACGAAATTTGCCACTACGGCGCATTCCAGTCCGAACGGCAGGTAGCCGGAGTATCCCAGGGCCGGCATCTCAAAAATTCTGAACCTGTTCACGAAAGGCACGGTGTATTTCCACTTCGTGAAGCTGTAGTAGTTCCACATTTCCCAGAAGAAGCCGCAGATAAGCGCAGAAAGAGCAAGCAGGCAGATTTCGCGCCAGTTTCCCCGGGCAAGCGGAGAAAACACGGTTTTCCGGCCGCTGGCGGCCTGAAAGGAAGTCAAAATGAACAGCGGCGACACCCACAGAAGGGGAAACAGGTAATCCGGCCACACGCCGATTACCGCCAGCCCGGCGCAGAACAGGACCAGCAGAACGCAGGCGGGCGCCCTGGACCGGGTCGCGGGTACCTTGACGAAGTTATCGAGTCCGGCGCCGAGGTGCGGGAACGAAGCGAGCAGTTCCTTTGTGCCCAGTACCGCGGGCAGTACCGTGGAAAAAGGAAACGTCGCGAAGACGAAATACTGCAAAGGAGAAAGCTGGTTTACGTTCCTGTAGTGCCAGTTCTGAACGAAGCGGTTGAGATACTCGAAATACCACCAGAAAACCGCGCTTACCGCAAAAAGCGCCAGGAAATATGCCGGCCTGTCACGAAGCATGCAGTGTCCCGTACGCCTGAAGGTCAGCCCGTTTACCGTCAGAATGTAGCCGAGCCAGATCGGCGAGAAAGTAAAGCTCTGAAGGGGCTCAAACCAGTCAAACCGCGTCCAGGCCATGAGCCAGGAACCGGCCGCGAGAACAAGTCCGGCCCAGAACCACCATGGGAACGGATGACGGGCAGGGGGCGGCGGGTCGCCGGGTTTCGCTCTCAGTACCCGCGCAATGAAGGGTGCCGCTACAGCTATAATAAGAACGGAAAGTACGGCAAACACGGTCCATGAGAAGCCTGCGTGTTTTACGTAGAGGGTAACAGGAGGAAATTCCAGGTAACGTGACAGCGGCTTCCGCGCCAGCAATATCCCGACAAGCGGCAGAACCGAGAGCAGTAACAGCAGTTCGATTTTCCGGATTATGTCGCGCAGTGCTTCCATTGTTCGTACACCGCGGTTATCGTAACAATTAACCGAAGGATCCGAAAGGAGTTTTATTCGCGGTTTCGCCAATAGGACGCCGGCATTACATCCAGTTCCTCCAGGATAGCGTGGATATTGCTGCCTCGCGCGACCCTGCGGCGGTCTCCGTCGGGCGAAACTGCTACCGCGCGGAAATAGTCCGCGTTAATGTTGTGCTGTTCGATTTCAAGCGTGTTCTTCTCGCCGTCAACAACGTATTCCATCCTTAGTATCTTGTTCCACCATACGTCGCCTTCTCCAACCGGGGTAACGACGTTAAAAGAGGTTTCGCCCGGGATCATTATTCTTTCCTTAAGCAAAGCGATATACCCTATTGCGTGCGCCAGTTGGGAATAATCGATGTGCACCCCGACACCTTTGTGCGCGTGAGTGCAGGACACGGCGTAGTTTTCAAATACTTTCTCATCGCCGAATCCCACGCATCCTCCGGCGGGTTTGTCCTCCATGAAGTTAAAGGCCATCCGGTGAACCTTGTCCCGCAAGGGAGAGTGATAGTTGATTATTTTCATGCCGTCGGGCAGGTATTCCGGATTGATGGACGTATCCCGAGTCATCGCGGAACCGAGAAAATAAATCCCTCTCAGGAATTTCAGACTGCCCCGTGAATCCTCCATGGCGCGCAGGATAACCCTGCTCCCGATACTGAAGCCAACCAGCACGTATGGCGTGCCCTGTCTTTCAAAGCTGTTAATAACCGTTTTCTTGAATCTTACGGCCTCAGCGTCGGCCCTTTTTTCGGCTTCCAGCCAGTTCGCGCCGGCCCGCGTGATTGCAATATCCACCGAGTCCCATTCGTAGTTGCGCACTTCGCAGTCACATTCCGTCTCGTCAATGAATGTTTTAAGATTATCGCAGAAGGCCGGGTCTTTCTTTATTCCTCCGAAACCGTGAAGATACACAAAGGTCAGGTTTGTGTCTGAAGACGACGGCGAAACTGTCCGCGGACCGGACACCACGCACCCGTGAAACAGCAAGACGGCCGCCGCGATAACCGAAACAAGTCGGACGGGTGTCCAGCAGCCGCTTTTTAATGGCCGCAGGTTACTGTTCATATGCACGTTTACGCGGGTGCTGAGGGTTGAATCCCCATCGCAAAAGATAGTTGCCGACCGACAGGATCGGCATTTTTACCTCGTAGGCATGCTCGATCAATTCCTGTACCGCCTGCCGAGTCCAAAGTGAAAAAGGCATCTTCAACTGCTCAGGTGTCTTGTCGATAATCATGCATTTTACTCGTTTTTTGAACGACGACGGCCTTTCAGCGTACGTGTCCAGGCGTCTTGTTGAGTGTCCTCCTCACTTCGCAAACATCTCTTGAAGTGCATTCAGTACCTTCGCCTGAACACTGGTAGAAATCGTTCCGAGTCTGTGGACCAGACGAGTTTTGTCCACGGTGCGAATCTGGTCGAGAACAACCTGCCCGCGTTTGCCTTGGAACGTGCAAGGCACGCGGGTTGGGTATGGTCGTCCCTTAGTAGTCATGGGAGCGACGATGACAGTCCTGATGTGGGCATTCATCTCGTCGGGAGAGATGATCAGGCAGGGTCGAGTCTCCCGGATCTCGCTCCCGCGGGTCGGATCAAGTGAGATGAGGAATACCTCAAACCGGTTGATCACCATTCCCATTCCTCCTCATCCCACGTCGGTCCCGTCTCCGTGACGCGGTCGAGGAGTTCGTCGTCGCCGCATTCGTTCATCCGGGCGAATGCGCCGGCCCACCCATCACGCGGCTGCGAAGAGGGTCGAATCACCAACTCATGGTGATGCACCTCCATCTCCACCTCCTTCTCGAAACCACACTGCTCGATTACCGGCTTCGGCAGGCGAACGCCCCGACTGTTTCCTATTCTGACAAGGGTTGCTTTCATAGTTACAATGTAGTTACTCGGACGATCAGCGTCAACCCGTTTTATGATGCACCCAACGAATGAGCTAAGGGTTCACGCAGAAATAAATTCACAGATTCGGGTGTCGAGGCGCGTGGTCGGCAAGGCGCGAAAATAAAGGAATATTCCCGATATTTCGTGTTTTCGCAACGTTGCTGGCCGCGATGCATCGGCCGCCAAAATGTGAAGTTATTTTTGCGTAGGCCCTAAGGCGCGCGGTTTGCCGCGTCGCCTTCAGCTCCTTATTCTGCATTCCATAAATTTGCGATCGCTCTTTCGTAATAGGGCGTCTTGAGCGGACCTTCGAGAAGAGGGCCCCTGTCTGTTTCATCCAGTCCAGCAGGCTTCCGGATAGCTGATTGACAACTGAAGCATGCTCCGGCTTTGAGCCTATGTCATTAGATCGCTAAGGATGGCAGCGGTATGCCGCTCTCTATCGTTGAGCTTCCACCACCAAGGAGTGTGTGTAAGCCCCGTGAGTCAATTCGATTGTGGATATCGAGCCGGTGTGCAGGCTCCCCCTGCCGGGCGAAAAGACGGCCGATGTAGAATAGAAATTTTCGAAACGGACCCCTTAGGATGCCAGAGCGTCGAGATTCTTTGTCAGGACAGATTCAACTCCATAGCACCCCAGATGCTGGCCGATGTCATGACAGGTTATCATCAGAATATTCGGTTTCGGCTGGTTCATCCACTTCTCCTTTTCAATTCTCAAGGAGAACGACGGCGCGCTTCAGTGCGTCCGCATTGGCCTGTTGGCCATTGATTTCTTTCCGAGTAACCGTTGTACAAGGTAGTTCTCATATCCTTCAAGGTCGGTCCAGTTCAATGCTACGTTGACCATATTGCTGTCATCATTCTGTACAGTGAATCCATCATCAGTCACTTTGATCCCCATTTTCTGCATTTCCAAGAATTTAGTGGAGTAGGCCAAATGAACTGCCACAGTATCGAAAAGAATACTGCTTCCCACATCGGGCTTGCCGTTGAGCCAAACGCGGTAATTCTCAATCACGGCACGCAATAGCGGGCCACGACTTCTCGTAATCGCCGCATACTTGGACCCGCGGAGTCTGATCTGGCCGCATGTGTCAAGCGGGGTTATGGTCATATCGAGCCACGGCGCTTCAAAAACAGCTTGGCAGGCCTTCACATCTTGCTTGACGTTGTATTCTGCAATGGGGCCGTCTTTATCTTCATGATGTTTGCGGATGCTGCCATACATTCCAACGAAACGTGTCTTGGGCGCGACATGGGGCGCTTTGCGAAGGACTTCGGCGATATTCGTCACCGGGCCTATACAGACCAGGGACACGGGTACCCGAGAGGTCTCGATTGTATCAATTATCGCTTTGACGCCATCATGATGAAGCGTCCCTGGGTATGACTCCAGTTCGTAGTCGGCTACCCAAGGCGCTTGAGGTCCACTTTCGTCCGTCTGTTTGATGCCTACCCCTACGGCGATGTCGGGTCGTCCCGCAACTTCGAGAAGTCGCGCAATGATGCGAGCCCGATATTCGGTGTGTCCCGTGTCGGATACAACAAGCCGAACATCCAGCTCTGGACAGCGTAGTAACATTGCCAGAGCCCAGGTGTCGTCGATATCGCTTCCTATGTCCGTGTCAAGGATGACAGGAACCCGCGGGATATTCTGATTCATTTCACTTCCTTTTCCTGAGGCCAACGACGGCGGTGACCGGTTTACCGGTCACCGCCGTCGTTGATCAGGCGCCGCTGGCGCCTGACCAACCATTGAAAATGTAGCTTGGGGAGGTGACCGCGTCAACTGATAAAGCTGGAGCGAACGAGGCTGGATTCGTAGATATGGAATCGAGGACGAGGACGAGGACGATGGCCGCGGGAGTTCTACGAGCTCTTACGGGAACTCGATATACCGTCGAAACAGCATTCGTTCCATGCGCAGTGGGTGCGCAAAATACTCGAATCTCTCTTACAGGTGCTCCGCGGCGATCGCGGCCAAGGCACTGCGTTCGCTTTTGTTCAGCGTCACATGGCCGTGCACCTGCTGTCCCTTGAGCTGTTCCGCCGCGTAAGTGAGTCCGTTGCTGGCTGAATCGAGATAGGGATTGTCGATTTGGTAGGGATCGCCGGTAAGCACCATCTTGGATCCTTCACCCGCCCGGCTGACGACCGTTTTGATCTCGTGGGGGGTCAGGTTCTGAGCTTCGTCAATCAGAATATACTGCCCCGGGATGGAGCGTCCGCGGATATAGGTAAGAGCTTCCATTTCTATGATATTGTCACGGGTCATCTGGTCTATCCTGTCCCGTATTGAAGCGCCGGCGGACTTGGCGCCTTCGCCGCGTTCCCTGAGCAGGTAGGCCAGGTTGTCGAATATCGGCTCCATCCAGTTGGCGAGTTTTTCCTCCTTGTCGCCGGGCAGGTAACCCAGGTCCTTGCCCATCGGCATGATCGGCCGGGAGACGAGCACGCGATCGTAGCGGTGATTTCTCACGGTTTCCTGCAGGGCGGCCGCGAGGGCCAGAAGGGTTTTACCGGTACCGGCCTGGCCCACAAGGGTCACGATCTGGACCTGCGGATCGACCAGAAGTTCCAGCGCCATCCGCTGTTCGCGGTTCCTCGGCTTGATGGTCCACACGGCGAGCTCTCTTTCCCGCAGAACATGGAACACGCCTGGCCTGCTGACGCGCCCCAGCGCGCTGTGGGATTCATCTGCGGGATCTTTCAGGAGCAGAAATTCGTTGGGATAGCGGCCGAGCGACTCGTCCTTCAGTGTCCCTTTTTCCAGCGCGGTATCGATCATCTCGCGGGAAGCTTCCCGTTCGAAAAGACCGGTATACAGTTCGTCGATGTTTACCTTCTGTTTTTCGAAGTCAACCGCGTTAAGGCCCAGGGCGTCGGCCTTGACACGCGCGTTTATGTCCTTGCTTACAAACACGACCGTTTCACCTTTCCGGTGAAGAGCGTAGGCCAGGCCTATGATTCTGTTATCGGCAATATCCTTTGTAAGCCCGGTCTGTTTCGAAGTATCGCCGTCGGAAAGAATTTTCAGCGTACCTTTGTTTTCCATTTTTACGCCGTCTTTGAGATTGCCCCTGGTTCTCAGCGCGTCGAGTTCCCGGATAACGGCGCGGGCATTCCTCGCCAGTTCGTTGTTCTGGGCCTTGAACTTGTCCAGCTCTTCTATGACCGCCATCGGCAGGACGACGGTGTTGTCGGCGAAACTGTGAATGCAGTCGGCGTTATGCAGAAGTACATTCGTATCCAGGATGAATGTTTTGACGCTCATCGCTTTACCTCCGGTTTATCAATTGAAAAGGGACGGGGCAGAAGCTGTTCCAGTAACAGCGTCTCGTATTTATCGATCGCGCGGGACCGGGCAGTGTAAATCCTGAAATCCTTCCCGCAGAATTCGCTCAGGGCCTGGAGGCAGGCGCCGCAGGGCCGCGGAACGGAACCGTCGGGTTCAGGAGCTTTCGCGACAACCGCCAGTTCCGCGAAATCGCGTTTCCCCTTTCCGACAGCCGCGAAGAGCGCGTTTCTCTCGGCGCAGGTCGTCAGTCCGTATGAAGCGTTCTCCACGTTGACTCCGGTTATCACTCTGCCGTCGGCGCACGCGAGGGCCGCGCCTACCGCGTAATTCGAGTAAGGGCAGTACGCGTTCCGAAGAGCTTCCTCCGCGATGTTCAGCAGTGTTTCAGGTTTCAAGGATTCACCTGCTCCAAAACGGGTCCGGTAGTTTCCCGCGGCTTATCTGAACTTATCCGGACAGCGCTGTCAATCATCCCCTTCGCGGCTTCCAGGCTGTCCTGATCGCCGGTGTGCAGTTCCAGAAGCGGCTGTCCCTTTTCCACGGCTTCACCCACCTTCAGGAGCCCGGTTATGCCCGCGGCCGGAACGACGGAGTCGGTGATTTTTGAGCGCCCCGCCCCCAGAGAAGAGCAGATTTCCCCGATAATCCGCGCGTTCACATCCGAAACGTAACCTTTCTGTTTTGCGCCGACGGTTTCCCGGACGGGAGCACGCGGAAGCCGCGAGGTCTCGCGCAGGCACTGGATGTCTCCCCCGTGAAGCTCGACCATTTCCAGGAACTTTTCCCAGGCTTTGCCGGAAGCCAGGGCGCCCTTGATCATTTCTTCGCCTTCTTCCGCCGAAGCGGCGCGTCCGGCCAACAGAAGCATACGCGCCCCGAGCGCGGCTGTAACTTCGATCAGGTCTTCGGGGCCTTCTCCACGGAGAACTTCCGCGCATTCGGCAACTTCCACGGCGTTTCCCGCGTTTCGGCCCAGAGGCTGGTTCATGTCCGTAATAAGCGCGGCCATGCTCCGGTTCATTCGCCGCCCTATGCCTGTCATGGTATTCGCGAGTGCCCGCGCGCCCTCACGGTTCCTCATGAAAGCGCCCCGGCCGCATTTCACGTCAAGGACCAGACCCTGGGCGCCGCCGGCGAGTTTTTTGGACATTATGCTCGCCGCGATGAGCGGCACCGACGGAACGGTTCCCGTCACATCGCGCAGAGCGTAGAACTTCCTGTCAGCCGGAGCCAGTTCGGCGGTCTGGCTCGTAATAGAGCACCCGCAGGTTTTTACCACTTTCAGAAACTCCTTCACCGTCAGGTCCGTTCTGTACCCCGGGATGGATTCGAGCTTATCGATAGTGCCGCCGGTGATCCCCAGACCCCGTCCGGCTATCATCGGCACGTAGAGGCCGCAGGCCGCGGCCGCGGGAGCCAGTATGAGAGAAACCTTGTCGCCGACGCCGCCTGTAGAATGCTTGTCGATCGAAGGGGCGGGGATGGATGAAGTTTCGATTTGTGTTCCAGAGAGCATCATGGCATTGGTCAAAGCCACAGTTTCGGCTTCGGACATACCGCGGAAATAGACCGCCATGGCAAAGGCGGACATCTGGTAATCGGGAATATCGCCGGCGGTATATCCGTCCACGAGAAAAGAGGTCTCTTCTTTCGAAAGAGTTCCGCCGTCGCGTTTCTTCTCTATGATTCGGCCGGGAAACATAACCGGCGCCAATGATAGCACCGGGGGCATTCCCCGCCAACCGGGAAATGCCCCCTGCCGGCCGGAGATTCAGAAAGGAAGCGGCTCGGCCGCCGCGCCTGCGGCGACGGGCTCCGATTCCGGCGGTTCTTCCTTTTTGCTTCCCGTGTTCAAAAACTGAACGCGGTCGGCCCGGACCCGGTGCTTACTGCGCGTTGTTCCGTCCGATGCTTCCCATCTGTCCAGCCTGAGACGCCCTTCAACGAGCACCGGTGATCCCTTCTTCAGATACCGGGCGCAGGCTTCTCCCCTTTTGCCCCACGCCGCGGTGTCTATGAAACAAACTCGTTCGGCGAATTCTCCATCTCGTTTTTTGTAAGTCTCCGTAACCGCCAGAGACATGTTGGTAACCGACCGCCCTTCGCCGATCTCTTTGAGTTCGGGGTCTTTTGTCAGTCTTCCCATCAGTACAACCCTGTTGAATCCGGTCATTTTGGCCTCCTTTTCGCCGAGCTGTTCTTCGTATTTGCCGCGCCATGCCTCCATTTTTTTCTCAAGCCGCTTCGACGCTTCGGCTAGAGCGGATCTGACGCCTTCTTCATCTTTTCTTCCGGTTTTTTCGTTCATGTATCCTCCTCCTTTCCGGTTGAAGTGTTCTGTTCACTAACCTGAAGGAAAAGGAGAAGACTTTTTCCGAAAAAAGATTTAAAAAATGGGGTCAGGGCCGAAAAAAACCGGAAAAGCCTATTTTTTGCCCCATTTGGGCCGGTTTTCCGCTGCCATCCGCCACGCGGTTTCCGGGAGAGGATAACGGAGGGACTCGCCGCCGGAATTATCCCGGGCGGCAAGTGAATCCATTATTTCCCGTTCTTCCAGCGCGTATCGGGCGCGCGGGTCCGCGGGGTGCCAGCATGGAGGGCCGATTCTTCCAGAGAGCGGTTCCGGCGGGACGGAGCCGCAGCGCACATGTTCCAGAACGGCAAGGGCATCGGCGAGTTCCCCCCCTGTCATTTCATCGACAAGCCATGAATTCTTCATGAATTCATGCGACAGGCGGGCGCTGTTCCAACAGCAAAGCACACGGAGAGGCCCTGCTTCCCGTCCCGTAAGAAGTTCTCCCTCAAAGGCCGGTTCCGAAAAGCTTCCGAACGGCGCCGCGATTAGAACCCCGTTTTCCTTCCGAAGCAGAGCCGCGTATAACGGCCGCCTGGCCGTCAGCCGGTCCAGCGGCGGGAAAAGCCTTATCTGGCCGGCGGACGGCGCGGGATCGTCGAAGGGAGAAGATACTGGAATATCCCCGGCAGGTTCCGCTTCGGCTTCTTCCTTTTCGGTGGCCGGGCCGCGCAGGGCTAGGCTGATTTCCCATTCCGTAAGCCAGCGTCTCAACCGCTCCTTCCCGGCGGGCGAACAGCGGCTGATCTTCAATTCAGGCAGTTTCATACGGGTCCTCCGACAACAGGAAGAGTTCGCTGAAGGATTTTTCCGATTTTGCCCTGGATATGACTTTCGAAGCCGCTTCCTCGAGTGTCATGAGAGTAAGAGTAAGCACCGATTCGGCCCCGTCGGCGGAGTATTTTGCGCCCAAATGCGAGGCTATCCTGGCAAGAAGGTCCCGATACGCGGTGAACAGAACGCTTTTTCTGCATCCCGCCGTTTTCGTTACGGCGGAATCGGCCAGAGAGATCCCCAGCCTCTTGGCAGTTAAAGCGACGCGTTCTCTGCGGGACATGTCCCGCAGAAAATCTCCCGCGTGCCGGCGCGCCAGATCTTCGTATTCGCGAAGACACGTTTCGTATGACGGGTCGAGTCCGGATGCGAGCACATCCAGTATGGTAACGGAAGAGGTGCCGCGGCCCGGGAGGGGGCGGTCAAGGGAAACTGTACGGGGCCTGGCGCATTCCCGGCGCAGGTATTCCCGCGCGACATCCCTCATTATGAGAGAGGCGCCGCCCTGTATCACGTCCAGTGCATTATCGCTGGAGGATTTCACGCGCGCGAAAAGCCAGTCCTTCAAGCGTTTGCCGCCCCGGGTGTTTTTCACGGTCATGTGGGTTTCCAGGAGATGCCAGGGATTTTCAGGAGCGGACGAGGGTCCGTCGGCGTAGGCCCTGTAACGTTCCATGAGCTTCGTGAAGCGAAATGCTGCGAACGTCTTCAGGACGACCTGGGCCGAAGTTGAACACAGGTTCAGAGCGCAGAGTTTCTTCCATTCTATCCACGCATCAAGGTAATAATCCATTGACGTTCCTTTCCTGAAGCGGGTCTGCGAAGGATCGAGTGAGAGTACTTTACAAGAGTGCCCGAGTCAACACGGAGAGGATCGATTGAAATTAAGATTGGAAGGGCATACACGGCTCAAAGGCGCCTGCAGGGGCAATCACTGAAAAACTCGACAGGGAGACGCGACTGGCATATATTATTTCCGATGCGAATAACGGGCGGCGGACTTAGCGGTTTGACGATAAAGGTCCCGCGCGGGATAAGACCCACTCAGGACAGGGTGAGGGAAGCGCTTTTTTCGATCCTCGCGGACCGGGTCCGGGGCGCCGCGTTCGCCGATCTGTTCGCGGGGTCCGGGGCCGTGGGCATTGATGCCGTCAGCCGCGGGGCCGCGAAGGTATGCTGGGTGGAACGCGGCAGAGGCGCCGGGCGGTTGTTGAAGGAAAACGTGAACAGGCTCTGCAGGGATACAAGCACGAGCCTGCGGATTGCCGCGGGCGATGTGTTCCGGTTTCTTCAGCGCGAAAATGATTTGGGTCCTTACGACATTATTTTTGCCGATCCGCCTTACGCGCTGGGAAAATCCGGAGAAAAGGAAAAAGACGCGGCTGCGCTTCTGAAGGCTGTAAGCGCAAGCCGCGTACTGAGCGAAAACGGCCTTTTTATAATTGAACAGGCGGCCGGTCGCTCCTGCGGCCGGGCGGCGGGTTGGGAATCCATTGATAAGAGGACTTACGGAGGCACGAGCCTCGAATTCATGCGTCCGGAGAATTCATGAAAAGGGGAGCTATATATCCGGGAACTTTTGACCCTCTGACTTTCGGTCACATTGACCTGATAGAAAGGGGCGCGGAAATATTTGACGAACTGATACTGGCCGTTGCGGCGGAGGCGCCGAAGGACACCCTGTTTTCCACCGAAGAACGCGTGGCCATGGCCCGCGAGGTGGTCAAGGACATGAAAAACGTCAGCGCTGAGGTCTTCGACGGACTGCTTGTCGACTACGTGCGGGACAGGAACTGCAGAATTGTCATTCGCGGCCTCAGGGCGTATTCGGACTTTGAATACGAATTCCGCATGGCTCTTACCAACCGTAAACTGGCCCCTGAAATTGAGACTCTCTTTATGATGCCCAAGGAAGCGCACAGTTACGTGAGCTCAAGCGTGGTCAAAAAAGTAGCCAGGCTCGGCGGCGACATCAAAGACTTCGTTCCGGCCGCGGTACAGCGGCACCTCGCAAAACGCTTCGCTCGGCAGTAACGCGGACACTTTACCCGCAGATTCCGGAAGACAGTCGAAGGAATACCTTGAAAATTACTCCAGCAAAACTGCCGCCGCTCGGCAAAAGGCTGACGGGACAGGTTGCCTCCGAACGGATGGGGCTGTCCGGGGATGATTACGCCAGACCCGAGGGGGACCTGTACTTTGACGTGAAAGCCTCCAAAGTCTCCGGAAGACTGGTAGTCAAGGGCGCACTCCGGATAAAAATGAGACTCAGCTGTGTACGCTGTGACGAATTTTTCGAGCGCGACGTCTCCGAAAATGCCTATGAATGCGTTCGGGAATTTTTCGATCCCGATCAGGAGGTGGACTTGACGGACGATGCCCGCGAGGCTATTATCCTCGCCTTTCCGAATTATCCGGTCTGCAGTTCGGAATGCAGGGGTTTGTGCCCGTACTGCGGGACAAACCTGAACGTGGGAAAATGCGGCTGTAAGCCGCCCCTGGATGACCGGCTGGCTGTACTGGACAAGTTGGAGGTAAATAATGGCCGTACCGAAAAGAAAGACATCTAAGAGCCGATCACGCCGGCGCAAGCGGGAATGGGAAAAAGTCTCCGTGTCCTCGGGAGTGTGCCCGCAATGCGGCGCTCCCAGGCGCAATCACAGAATATGTCCGTCTTGCGGGTATTACCGGGGCAGACAGGTGATTACCGTCGAAGCCCGGTAGCGTTATGCGCATAGCAATAGATGCAATGGGTGGTGACCGCGCTCCCGGCGCAATTGTCGCCGGCGCGGTTGAGGCCGGCCGCAAAATCCCGTCTCTGTCGGCAGTGTACCTTGTTGGCGACTCCGGGCAGGTCAGCCGCGAACTTTCAAAACATGCCCGTGTTCCGGATAAGGTGCAGGTGAAGCACGCTTCGGAAAGCATCGGCATGGCGGAAGCCCCGGCCTCGGCCATAAGGAGAAAGAAGGATTCCTCCATAGGACGGGCCGTGGACATGATCAAGAAGGGCGAAGCCGACGCGGTGGTTTCCGCCGGCAACACCGGCGCGGTTGTCGTGGCGGCCAAGCTCAAACTCCGGGCAATGGCCGGAGTGGAACGGCCGGCCATAGCGGCGATTATGCCCACGCTTGCCGGTCCGTGCGTATTGATAGACGCGGGGGCAAACCCGGATTGCAGTGCCGGGCTCCTCGCGCAGTTCGCAGTTATGGGAAGCGTCTACGCGCGCGTAATACTCGGCCGGCCGAAGCCGGTGGTCGGTCTTCTGAATATCGGCGGCGAAGAGAGCAAGGGGAACGAAATCACCCGTGAAGCTTACCGTCTTCTTGACCGTCTCGATCTGAATTTCCGCGGCAACGTGGAGGGAAATGACCTGTTCGCGGGAGAGACCGACGTGGTAGTCTGTGACGGGTTTGTAGGCAATATTGTGCTTAAGACAACGGAAAGCACGGCCCGGGCGATAGGCCAATGGATGAAATACGAATTCAGAAAGTCACCGGTCCGCATGTTCGGAACAATTCTGCTGAGGGCCGCCTTGAGGGCCATGAAGCGCCGTATAGATCCGGAAATGTACGGAGGGGCGCCTCTTCTGGGTGTGAACGGTGTTGCCATTATCACGCACGGCACTTCGTCTTCCCTCGCGATCTATCACGCTATAAGGGTCGCGTGTGAAGCCGTGGACCAGCGGCTGAACGAAGTAATCGGGCGGGAACTCAACAGGGTGGGAGTGGCGAAATGAGCGGATCGGGAAAAACAGGCGGCAAGGGCGTCCGTATCGCGGGCACGGGTTCTTATCTGCCTGAACGCGTTCTGACAAACAGCGATCTCGAAAAGATGGTCGATACTTCGGATGAATGGATCAGGACGCGTACGGGCATAAGCGCCAGGCACCTTGCGCGTGACGAGGAGGCAACCTCCGGCATGGCCTCCGCGGCCGCCCTGCGCGCTCTTGAAAGCGCCGGTATGGCCGCGGATGAACTTGATCTTATTACTGTGGGTACGATCACACCCGACATGTTTTTCCCGTGCACGGCGTGTTTTGTACAGGACATGATCAAGGCTCCAAACGCTTTCTGTTTCGATCTTTCCGCGGCGTGTTCGGGTTTCCTTTACGGGCTGGAAACGGCGAGACACCTGATATCAGGCGGAAGCGTCCGTAACGCCCTTGTAATCGGGGCGGAAAAACTGAGCTGTGTTACCGACTGGGAAGACAGGGCGACGTGCGTCCTTTTCGGTGACGGAGCCGGGGCTGTGGTCCTGCGCGCCGAAGACAACACCAGGGGAATCATAGCCAGTTCAATGGGCTCGGACGGAGGTCTCGCCGATCTTCTCAAACTGCCGGGCGGCGGCAGTCGGAATCCGGTAACGGAGGCGACCATGCGGAAACGAATGCACTACATGAAGATGACCGGCAACGAGGTCTTCAAACACGCCGTGCGGTGCATGTGCGAGGCGGGACTGAACGTTCTGGAAAAGGCGGGTATGACCATCGAGGACATAGACTGGGTCATACCGCACCAGGCGAACATGCGTATTATACGCGCCATTGCCAACAGGCTGGGCGGATCGCTTGAGAAATTTTACGTGAACCTCGACAGAGTGGGCAATATGTCCGCGGCTTCTGTCCCCGTAGCCCTGGATGAGGCCGTGCGCGCGGGCAGGATACGGGCAGGACAGAAAATTTTGTTCATAGTTTTCGGCGGCGGCTTTACCTGGGGCGCGATGGTAATGGAGTGGTGAAGAGAACGGGAGGAGAATTTTTGACAGGATCAACAGGATCAACGGGATCAGATAAAGCTAAAAGAGCGGTGGTGTTTGCGGGGCAGGGGGCGCAGTTCGCCGGAATGGGCGCGGACCTCGCCGGTGAATACCGCGAGTGCAGGGAGGTTTTCGAACGGGGCAATGAAGCGCTCGGGTATGATATTGCCGGAATCTGTTTTAAGGGTCCGGAAGAGGAACTGAAAAAATCCAGCGTCTGCCAGCCGGCGGTGTTCATAGTAAGCGCGGCATGCTGGCGCGCGCTGTTGGTTGAAATGCCGGGATTCGAGTTCACGGGAACGGCGGGTCTGAGCCTTGGAGAATGGACGGCTCTGTACGCCGCCGGCGCGTTGTCCTTTGAAGATACGGTGAAAGTGCTTGAAGCCAGAGGGCGTTTCATGGAAGAAGCGTGCTTCAAGACCGAGGGCGCGATGCTCAGCGTAATCGGTCTTTCCTCCGGGAAGAACAGGGAGATTGCCGCGGAAGCGGGAGTTGAAACGGCCAATTTCAATTCTCCACAGCAGACCGTTCTGTCCGGGAAAGTCCGGGGAATAGAAAAAGCCGAAAAACTGGCGCAGGCGGCCGGAGCAAAACGGGCCATCCGGCTCAAGGTGGCGGGGGCTTATCATTCCTCCCTGATGGCGGAGGCGGCGGAGGCGCTGGCCGAAACAATAAAAAACGTCGACATACGCTCTCCCGAGGTACCCGTCGTAGCCAATGTTACGGGCCGGCCCCACGGGTCCCCGGATGAAATACGCGCCAATATGGTCAAACAGGTCTCAAATTCCATTGACTGGGTATCATGCGTGGAGTGGTTCAGGCGCGCCGGCACGGCCGGATATCTCGAGTGCGGGCCCGGAAAAGTTCTTACCGGTCTGATAAGACGGATTGACAGAAACGCTTTACTCTATAACATTCAGGATTTGAAGACACTGCGGTCGGCTGTCGGGGAACTTTCTCCGGGGCAAACTGAAAAGGAAGGCACGAAAGGCGGATAATTATGGATTCGCTTGCGGGAAAGACAGCTTTGGTAACCGGCGCCGCGCGGGGAATAGGACAGGCAATTGCCGCGGCGCTGTCCGGTGAAGGCGCGGATATTGCGCTTTGTGATCTAAAGGAAGAATGGCTCAGGGATACGGTCTCTCTTGTGGAGGCCAACGGAAGAAAGGCTTTCTGCCGGGAAGCCGACGTGTCGGACGGCGAAGCCGTGAACAAGGCCGTTTCATCCATACTCAAGGAAACGGGCCGTATAGATATACTGGTAAATAACGCGGGAATAACACGCGATACGTTCCTGGCCCGCATGAGCGAAGAGGACTGGGATGCCGTGATTTCAGTGAATCTCAAAGGGGCGTTTCTTTTCACCAGGGCCGTTACGAGGCCGATGATGAAACAGAAGAGCGGGTCCGTGGTCAATATAGCCTCAATTATTGGCTTGATCGGCAACGCGGGACAGTGCAATTATGCCGCCTCAAAGGCAGGTGTAATAGCGTTGACCAAGTCGACGGCCAGGGAACTGGCTTCCAGGAATATCCGGGCCAATGCTGTTGCTCCCGGGTTTATACAGACAACAATGACGGAATCTCTGGCAGAGGACGTGCAGGAGAAAATGCTGTCCGGGATCCCGTTGAAACAATTCGGCAAACCGGAGGACGTGGCCAAAGCGGTGCTTTTCCTGGCAAGTGACAGCGCTTCTTATATAACGGGCCAGGTTTTGACGGTGAGCGGCGGTATGGTAATGTAGGAAAGGAGAACTGAGATGGCCCTTGAAGATAAAGTAAAGGAAATCATAGTGGAACAGCTGGGGGTGAACGCGGACCAGGTTAAGCCGGAAGCTTCTTTTATAGAAGACCTTGGAGCCGATTCCCTGGATACCGTGGAACTCGTAATGGCCTTTGAAGAAGAATTCGGCGCCGAAATACCTGATGAAGACGCTGAGAAGCTTACCACAGTCGGTGCCGTAATCAATTATCTGAAGGAGAAGGGGTTCAGCGCTTAGCAGAGCGCGGTGAATGGGATGACCGGGGAGAAGCTCCGCCTCTCCTCGGTCTTTTTATTCCGGAAACGGGCCCTTATTCTTGAACGTGCGAAGAGCAGTAATAACAGGACTGGGGGTAGTATCTCCTCTCGGCTGTAAGCTGGAGGATTTCTGGGGAGGCCTGCGCTCCGGCACCTCGGGCATCCGCGCTATAAGTAAATTCGATTCGTCCCGCGTTGAAAGCAGGATAGCGGGAGAAGTCGCGGGATTCGATCCGCTGGAGTTTCTGCCCAGGAAAGAACTGCGCAGGATGGACAGCTTCAGCCAGTACGCCATAGGCGCGGCCCGTTCGGCCATTGAAGATTCGGGAGTAGAACTGGAACGGGAGGCTCCCGAAAGAGTCGGAGTTGTGGTGGGGTCGGGCATAGGGGGCCTGACGACGCTTGAGCAGCAGCACACTATTCTGGTGCAGAAAGGTCCGGGCCGTTGCTCTCCTTTCATGATACCTGAAATGATTTCCAATATGGCGGGGGGTCTTATCGCCATACGCTACGGATGCCGCGGACCGAACTATTCAACCGTTTCGGCGTGCGCTTCGGCGGCACACGCCATAGTCGATTCGACAAGACTGATAAGGAATGAGGAAGCGGATATGGTCATAACCGGCGGCGCCGAAGCCCCCGTGTGCGAACTGGGCGTTGCCGGTTTCTGCGCCATGCGCGCGCTCAGTACCCGGAACGACGAACCGGCGAAAGCCAGCCGTCCGTTTGACGCGGGACGCGACGGTTTTGTGATAGCCGAGGGAGCGGGCATCATTATTCTCGAAGAAATGGAGCACGCCAGGGCCCGTAACGCCCGTATATACTGCGAGGTGGCCGGTTTCGGCGTCACCTGTGACGCTTTTCACATGACGGCGCCGTGCGAGGACGGGGCCGGTGCGGCGCAGTCCATGGAGCTGGCCATGAAGCAGGCCGGGGCGGGGCCGGAGGATGTCGATTATATCAACGCTCACGGAACCAGCACCCAGCTTAATGACAAGATGGAAACGGCGGCTATAAAAACCGCGCTCGGCGAGGAACGTGCCCGGAGCGTGACAATCAGCTCAACGAAGTCCATGACCGGTCATCTTCTTGGCGCCGCGGCGGCCGTTGAAACCGCGGCCTGTTCGCTGGCAATTCGAGACGGCGTGGTTCCGCCCACAATCAACTATGAAACCCCGGACCCCGAATGCGGCCTCGATTACACCGCGAACGCGGCGCGGGAAAAAAAGGTCAACTTCTGCCTTAACAATTCGCTGGGATTCGGCGGACATAATGCTTGCATTGCCCTCAGATCCGTGTAAAATTCAAAAACATGAGACATAATGCGTTATGACACCATGAAAATCAGTAGAAGAAACTTTATTAAAACAGCCGCCGCCGTTACCGCCGCGGGTTCGCTTCTGCCCCGCAGACTCACAGCCGCTGAGGACGGAACGGTTCTTTACGTGGCGGAAGGCACCGACGTTAAGAAAATGCTTGAAACGGCCATCGCCGAAATGGGCGGATGGGGCGCCTTTGTCAAAAAGGGCCAAAAAGCAACCGTGAAGCCGAACGCCGCGTGGGTCAGCCGGCCCGAGGAGGGCGGAAATACGGATCCGGCGCTTGTCGGAGAATGCGTAGCGGCGTGTCGAAAGGCGGGGGCGTCCGAGGTGGTGATACCGGAAAACCCCTGTTCAAGGCCTGAAAAAGCGTTTGATATAAGCGGCATTGAAAAAGCCGCAACGGACGCGGGCGGCCGGATGTACTGCCCCAGGAAGGGCGGCCATTTCCGGAAGACCCGGATTCCGCGGGGCAGGAATTTCAAGGAAGCGGAAGTCGTCCCGGATGTTCTGGATACAGGCTGTCTGATTAATATGCCGGTGGCCAAGACCCACAGCGGTGCGACACTGACTCTTTCCATGAAAAACTGGATGGGATCCGTAAAGAACAGGGGCTACCTGCACAGAAACAACCTGCACCGCTGTATAGCGGATCTCAGCACTCTGATTAAACCGACTCTGATCATTATGGACGCTACGCGCATAATGGTTACCGGCGGCCCCAGGGGACCGGGAAAACTGTCTTATCCCAACCGCATTATCCTGGGAACCGATCCGGTAGCCGTCGACGCTTTTTCAGCCACCCTTTTCGGCAAAAAGCCGTTTGACGTGCTTCATATAAAAATGGCGCACGAAGACGGCATCGGGTGCGGCGACCTCGACAAGGTCAAAGTCGTTGAATTAAAGGCCTGAATCCTCACGAGCATCTCATGTCACGCGCGAGCATCACCAGGACGATAATAAGGATATTTACAGCCTTACTGGCTGTAATTTTCTCGCTGGATATTGTCCCCGATCTTGTGGAAGCGCTTTCAGAATCGTCTGTGTCGGAGAATCCGCTTGTTTCACGCATTATCGGCATGCCCATGGGTTTTCTTCCCGTGCTGTTACCCGCGATGAGCCCGTTTCTCGCGGTCTCTTCGTCAATGGGTACGCGTTCGCTGAGCCCGCTTGCGCTTGCGGCCGTTCCTGTACTGATCATGTCGCTTTTCCGGGGCCGATGGTTCTGCAGAAATATATGCCCCATGGGCCTGGCTGCGGAATTGGCCGGACTGCCCCGCCAACGCTCGAAAGCAAAATGCTATTCCTGGCCGCGCCTGGGGAGATGGCTGTTGCTGATCGCGCTCGGCGGGGCGATTGCCGGATATCCTCTTTTTCTGCAGCTCGATCCCCTGGTGATTTTCAACGGGTTCATCAACGCCTGGCGGGAGCCCTTTACGGCGGCGGTCTTCGCCTCCGGGGGGTTGTTTGCGGCAATTCTGCTTCTGAGCCTGTGGAGACCCAACGCCTGGTGTTTCAGAATCTGCCCTCTGGGAGCGATGCAGGAACTGCTGGGGCGCGCGTTCAAGGCCTTGAAGAATCCGGGAAAGAACCGGGCTTCGAAAGCGCCCGGTATGGACAGAAGGATTTTTCTCGGCGCCGCGGCTGGAGGTGTGCTGGGAATCCTAATGGGTAAACTGCCGGGAAGCCGGCGGGTTATAAGACCGCCGGGAGCGGTAGATGAAAACCGCTTTACGGCATTGTGCGCGCGGTGCGGAAACTGCGTGGGGGCGTGTCCGGAAAACATTATCCGGCATGATTTCGCGGAAAGCGGCCTCGGCGGTCTGCTTACTCCCGTCATTGCCATAGGCCCGGGTTACTGCGCGGAGTGGTGTAGTGAATGCACCAAGGTCTGTCCCACGGGAGCCATCGAACGTCTGAGCCTGGAGGAGAAACGCTGCGTATCGATCGGTACAGCCGAGGTCACCAGGTTGCAGTGCCTGGCCTGGAACGAGCATCAGTACTGCATGGTCTGCAGTGAATACTGCCCTTACGGAGCGATCAGCGATATCAGGCACGAAGGCGTGAACTGCCCGGAGGTGGAATCGGATATATGCCGCGGCTGCGGCCTGTGCCAGACCGTGTGTCCCGCCGAAAAAACGGCCATAAACGTTCGAGCACGGGACGAACAGGTGACGGCGAAAAACAAATTTTCTTGATAATGCAGTTCCGTGCCGGGATAATCCATACGCGCGAAGGATAAGGTAAGGAAATGGCCTGGTTCAGAAAAACAACTCGCAAAGAAGAGCCGCCCGAGGGCAAAGAGCAATTGTGGACCGTCTGCCCGGGCTGTAAAGCCCATATATACGCTGAAGAATGGTCCGCGAGGGACAACGTCTGCCCGAAGTGCAACTTCCACGATCGAATCCCCTGGCGGAAGCGTCTGGACCTGACCGTCGACGAGGGAACCTTCGAGGAGTTTGACGCGGACATATCGGCGTCGGATCCGTTGAACTTCAGCGACGCGAAGGGGCGTTACTCGGAAAAGACCAAGGCCGCCGCGCAGAAGACGGGCCTGAAGGAGGCGATAGTAACCGGACGGGGCAGGATTCACGGAATCCAGGCGGTGCTCGGCATTATGGATTTCAGATTCGTCGGCGGCAGTTTAAGCGGCAGTACGGGAGAAAAAATTCTTCTGGCCGTGGATCACGCTCTGAGGCACAGGTATCCCTGCGTTATTTTTTCCTCTTCCGGAGGCGCCCGCATGCAGGAAGGCATGGTGTCCCTGATGCAGATGGCCAGGACCTGCGCCGGGATATCGAAACTGAACAGGGCGGGAGTGCCGTACATATCGGTTCTTACGCATCCTACGACCGGCGGCGTGTCGGCAAGCTACGCGATGGTCGGTGATTTGAACATCGCGGAACCGGGAGCGCTGATCGGTTTCGCCGGCCGCAGGGTCATCGAGCAGACCATCAAGCAGAAGCTTCCGCCGGATTTTCAAACCGCCGAGTTCGTGCTGAAGCACGGTTTTGTGGACAAAATAGTACCGCGCAGTAATATGAAGGACTTTCTGCACAGAGTTTTGAAATACTGGACGAAGAAATAATACTGGTTTCAGCCAGTGAGACACTGGAAGGGGAAATTCAGACGGGATCAATCCGCCGGGGCGGATCAACAGGATAGTTCGCCGGCATGACATAACGTTCCTGTCAAACAATCCCCCGGGAAAAGCATGTGTAACGGGACAACGGACAAAAAAACAAGGGAATAGAGATGAAAGCCGAATACGCCGAGATAAGCACGGACAGCATAGTTGAAGAAACCCGGCTCCGCCAGGACCTCGGAGACCTGGGAACGCTGGAAAATTCCATAGCAAAGTTCGGTTTGCTTTGTCCGCTCATAGTGGACCGGAACAACGCGCTAATATGCGGAGCCAGGCGGCTGGCGGCCGGCCGGCGAATCGGTTTGAATGCCGTTCCAGTAATACGGCTGGATATTGATTTCGACAGCATGGAAGCGCTGGACATGCAAACGGACGAAAACCTCTGCCGCAGGCCGCTGTCGGAAGATGAATTAAGCAGGCATATACAGATGAAAAAAGACCTCTCCACGGAAAGGCCGGCAGAAAACAGGCGGAGAACTCTTCTCGACAGGATCAAAGGAATGTTTGCTTTTACTCCGGTAAAATAGACGGGGCGGACGATGGAACTCGATTTCGAAAAAAAGATAACGGAAGTCGAACGGAAGATAAACGACCTCACCAAGGTGAGTTCGGACCGCGACGTGCGTTTTGACACGGAAATTGCCGAACTGCGAAGCGAGCTGGAAACTCTCAAGAAGGAAGCCTACTCGACTCTCACGCCGTGGCAGACCGTGCAGGTTGCCCGTCATCCCCGGCGGCCGCATTTCCTGGATTACGTTTCGGGAATTCCGGAGGAGTTTATCGAGCTTCACGGGGACCGTTGTTACGGGGACGACAGGGCGCTTCGGGGCGGATTCGCGGATATCGACGGCCGTCGAATCATGCTTCTCGGAATGGAAAAAGGCTTCTCCATGGAAGAAAAGGTGGAAAGCAACTTCGGGATGCCCCATCCGGAAGGATACAGGAAGGCGCTCCGGCTGATGAAACTTGCGGAAAAATACGGACTTCCGGTGGTCTGCCTGATTGACACCCCGGCGGCTTACCCGGGCATGGAAGCCGAAGAGAGAGGCCAGGCCGAATCTATAGCGCGGAATCTGACGGAAATGGCCGGGCTGGAAACACCCGTTATCGTGGTAATAACGGGAGAGGGAGGCAGTGGCGGCGCCCTGGGGATAGCCGTGGGCGACGTGGTAATGATGCTTTCCTATTCAATTTATTCGGTAATACCGCCGGAAGGCTGTGCCGCGATACTCTGGCGTGACGCGACAAAAGCTCCGCAGGCCGCCGAAGCGCTCAAGCTTACTTCCGATACCCTGCTTGAACAGGGCATAATCGATGAAATAATAGAGGAACCGCCCGGCGGAGCGCACAGGGACCGCGAGGCGGTATTCCAGGCGGTGAAAAAGGCGGTTGTGAAACATATCGACCGGCTCGCCAGGACTCCGGTAAGACGACTTCTTGACAGGCGGTTCACTAAATATGCAAAAATCGGAAAGTTCGACGGCCGCAAACACGCGAAACACTGAAAGGGTCCACATGGCCGCAAAAAAAACATCCGGAAGTTCCCGGAAAAAGTCCCGCAAAGGCGGGGGTTCTTCCGCAGGAAACCCCGTCCTCCGCATAACCGATACCACCCTGCGCGACGCCCATCAATCGCTGTGGGCCACGCGTATGAGGACGGCGGATATGCTTGAAATCATGCCCGCAATTGACGCGGCCGGTTACTACTCGCTGGAAATGTGGGGAGGGGCGACGTTCGACGTATGCATGAGGTTCCTCAGGGAAAATCCCTGGGAGAGATTGCGGCAGATCAAATCGAAAGCGCCGAAGACTCCACTGCAGATGCTTCTCAGGGGCCAGAACGTGCTCGGGTACCGCAACTATCCGGATGATCTCCTGGACAGGTTTGTTGCCCTGGCGTGTGAAAACGGCATAGACATTTTCCGCATTTTCGACGCGTTGAACGACAGCCGCAACCTGGAGCACGCCGTAAAATCGGTCAAGAAACACGGAGCTCACGCCCAGGGAACGCTGTGTTACACGGTAAGCCCGGTCCACACCGTTAAACAATACGTCCGGGATGCGAAAGAGCAGGCCGCCATGGGCATTGATTCACTGTGCATCAAGGACATGGCCGGCATAATGTGTCCGGCCGCCGCCGAAGAACTGGTAAGCGCGCTGACCGGCGCGCTTGATCTGCCCGTTCAACTGCACTGCCACGCCACCAGCGGAATGGCTGTGGCCGCTTATCTCGAAGGGGTCAAGGCGGGCGCCGGAGCGATAGACTGCGCTATTTCCCCCATGTCGGGTTTCTCTTCACAGCCCGCGGTTGAAACGATGATTTCCGTATTTGGGAATACGCCTTTCAGAAGCAGTCTGGATATGGATGCAATCAGGGAAATCTGCGCTTACTTCGAAAAACTCGCTCCTCACAGGCGGCCCGAATACCAGCCCGCAAACATTATAGACCCCGGTGTTTTAATGCATCACATTCCCGGCGGCATGATTTCAAACCTTCGCTCCCAGCTTCAACAGCAGGACGCCCTCGACCGGTTGAACGAAGTACTGGAAGAACTTCCCACGGTCCGCGCCGATCTGGGGTACCCGCCCCTCGTTACTCCTACCAGCCAGATCGTGGGAGTGCAGGCGGTAATGAACGTTCTGTCCGGCGAACGCTACTCCATGGTCTCGCAGGAAACCAAGGATTACGTGCGCGGCCTTTACGGCCGGGCACCCGGGCAGATTGACCCCAAGGTGCGCAGAAAAGTACTCGGAAAGGAAAAGCCGATTACCTGCAGGCCGGCCGATCTCCTCGACCCCGCGCTCCCGACGGCTACTCATAACGTTAACCCAGACTACATTAAGAGTGAGGAGGATATCCTCTCTTACTGTCTTTTCCCGGAACCGGCGCTGGAATATTTCCGCTGGCGCAGCCTGCCCGAAGACGAGCGCCCGCCTCCGCCGGCCGACAAGGAGAAAACGCGTCAGGCCGATACCGGCACCGGGGACGTCGGGATCGTTAAACCGTTCCTGTCGGCGGCCGACTACGATAAACTGCACGACCTGGTGGACAGAATCAATGAGCTCGGCTTTTCCGAAATCAGCATGCGGAAGAACGACGTTAGTCTCAATCTTGAGTCCTCCGGCATATCCGTCAGGGACGACAACGGAGAAAAGAAAGCCGCCCGCCCGGAAAAGGGCGAACAAAAAACGGAAAAAAAGCCCGCAGGAAAAGAAAAAAAGACCGCCGCTTACGAAGGTCCCTCGATAAAGGCGCTTCTCAACGGCACGTTCTACAATTCACCCGGCCCGGGCAAAGAGGCTTTTGTCAAGCCCGGCGACGAAGTCAAGAGCGGAGATCCCGTCTGTGTCATTGAGGCCATGAAACTCTTCAACCAGATCAAGGCCCCTTCCGACTGCAGAATAGCGGAGGTCCTGGTTGAACACGGGGAGGCCGTCAGGAAAGGCCAGCCGCTGTTCGCCATAGAGCTTCTGTAGATTTCGATCCGCCTGCGATTTTCCTATCTTGCCGCCCTCGCGCCTTTTCCGGAGATCACTTTTTCCACGTCGGCGAGTGCCGCCATTGTGGTGTCCCCGGGCGTGGTCATGGCGAGCGCGCCGTGAGCGGCTCCGTAATCGACGGCTTCATCAGGAGTCTTTTCCGACAGAAAGGCGTAAATAAGGCCGGAGGCAAAACTGTCTCCCCCGCCGACGCGGTCGTAGATTTCCAGGTTTTCCCTCAGGGCCGCCTCGTGAAATTCGCCTCCGGCGTAGAGCACTGCGCCCCAGTCGTTGAGGGTCGCGGTTTTCGCGTTCCTCAGCGTTGTGGCCACCGCCTTGAAATTCGGAAAGGTCTTTGTAACTTCCGCGATCATTTTCCTGAAACTGGCGGGGTCCAGCTTCGACCTCGCTTCGTCCAGTCCTTCCACCTCAAAACCGAGCGCCATGGTGAAATCTTCCTCGTTGCCGAGCATCACGTCAACGTAGCCGGCTATCGCCCGGTTCACCTCTTTGGCCTTTTCCGGGCCCCCCGTGGATTTCCACAGCGAAGAGCGGTAGTTGAGATCGTAGGACACTATCGTTCCGTTTTCCTTTGCGCACTCCATCGCTTCGGTTACCACCTCGGGCGTGGTTGTAGAAAGAGCCGCGTATATCCCGCCGCAGTGGAACCAGCGGGCACCCTCTTCCTTGAATATTGTTTCCCAGTCGATGTCTCCACGCTTCAATTGCGAAGCGGCACTGTGGCCCCTGTCCGAGGTGCCGACCGCGGCCCTTACCCCGTATCCCTTCTCGGTAAAATTAAGACCGATTCTCGATTCCTTGCCCACTCCGTCGAACGGCATCCATTTCACGTGTGACATATCCACCCCGCCCTGCATTATGAGATCTTCGAGCAGGTGCCCTACCTCGTTGTCCACTATCGCCGTTACAAGCGCGGTGTCCATGCCGAAGCATTTTTTCAGGCCGCGCGAAACGTTGTATTCGCCGCCGCCTTCCCACACGCGGAATTCCCTGGCGGTTCTAACCCTTCCGGCTCCGGGGTCCAGCCTGAGCATTACCTCGCCCAGCGAAACGCAGTCCCATCGGCATGTGTCTTTCGGTTTAATTTCAATTACAGCCATTTTTACGCTCCCTGTTGTTGCGTTACTTTATTTCTTCAAGCGACGGTATGGAATCCGCGGCGCCCGGCCTCCTGACGCAAAGCGCCGCCGCCCTGCACGCCAGGTCCAGCGCCGCCTTTAAGTCGGAGCCGTCCATCAGTCCTGCAGTGAAATATCCCACAAACGTATCGCCCGCCCCGGTGGTGTCCACAGCGCTGACTTTCTGCCCCGGCATTTTTACCACGCCGTTGCGGTCGGCGTACATCGCCCCTTCGGCACCCAGCGTAAGGACCGTGGAAGCCCTGTCGTAACGCTGCGTCATGCCGGAAAGTATTTCTTCGGGATCTTCACTGCCGATGAGTTGCGAGCCCTCAATGCGGTTGAGAATGAAGCAATCAACCAGTTCGAGGGGATAAGCGGAAGTTTCCTCCGTCATCGGCGCGGGGTTGAAAACGATTTTCATTTTACGCTCGGCGCCGAGTTTGATTATCGCCGGTATCGCGCTTATTTCATTCTGGAGCAGGAGGTAATCGCCTTCGGAAAAGCCGGAAAGGATTTTTTCGGCGTCATCTTCGGTTATCCGGCGGTTCGCCCCTCCGTGCAGGACTATTGCGTTTTCGCCGTCCGGAGTTACCTGGATAACGGCGTGTCCGCTTACCCCTTCGATGACCTCGATAAGGGACGTGTTCACGCCGCGGGCGTCAAGCCGCTCTTTGAGCCACAGCCCGTCCCTGCCCAGCTTGCCGCCGTGATAGACGTCGGCGCCGGCGCCGGCCAGGGCTATGGACTGGTTATTGCCTTTGCCGCCTGCGAACTGGGCGTACTTCGTACTGCTCAGAGTTTCGCCGGGCCGGACAAAGTGATCTACCGAATAAACGTGATCTATGTTAAGGGACCCGAAATTGAGAATGCGCGGCTTCATGGTGTAACAACCTCCGTAACCAAGACTCTAGGAACACGCTACTCCTGTGTCAACCACGCGCTACTCCCTGGGGGCCGTACTGCTGGACCTCGACGACCCTGAATCTTACCCCATTTATTGGGCCAGTGTAGCGAAGCGGTGTTATGGTGAGAGGATAGGAGGGTGAGATGAACAATACAGGAAAGAGTCATCAACCGTATGACAAGGAGTTCAAGGATCAGGCGGTGGAGATGTTGCTGGAGAGTGGACGGCCTTTAAAGGCCGTGGCGCGAGATCTGGGTGTCAGTGACAGCACCTTGCGGGAGTGGAAGAAGAAGTA